>NZ_LR213778.1 GCF_900659865.1 Hyella patelloides LEGE 07179 | reverse complement strand
GGTGCTTGATTTGGCTCATTCATAAACCTGTAATATAAAAACAATTCCTGATGTGGAATGTTAGTATCCTCACCTTGGCATAATCTTGTAAATCTTTCTGAACTATAACCCATATAATGAATTCTATGGATTGGTTTTAGACCTTCTAGATTAAACAGTATGTGGTCTTGTTCGTGAAAAGGATTAACTCCAGCAATGTGTCCCGTCCGCTCTCTAGAATCCGCGCTTAATGTATAATTGAACACTTTGCAGTTAAGCTTAAATGTGATGTAACTAAAAAGATAAACCTCATCCCACCATCCTGAAGTATTAATAAAGCTAATTTCGCTATCCTTTAATAAGCTAGATTTTAGTTTGTCTAATATTTGTTCGTTCATCAAACCAGACTTAGATGCAAAGAAATCAGAACAATGGCACTGTCTTTTCACGTCCTCTTCGCCACAGCGAGATTTATCCTTGATTAAATCCAGCTCTAGAAAACACTGTTCTTTTTTATGTTCCCAATCATCAAAAATGCAATCATACTCCATTAGTTTATTAAAACAATCATCCAAGGACGACATTACTAATTCGTCGCTATCTATATAAATAAATTCCTTGAAGAAACCATCAAAAGAACACAGCTTTCTAATAGTATTAGAACCGTGATACCAAGCATTTTTTTTAAAACCCAGAAACCGCTCACTATTCCAAACATCTGAGGCAAAGCTTTGCCATTTACTAAAAGATTCTTCATTATCAAATAAAAATACTTGCTCCAAATTTAGGCTTATAAGCTTTTCAATGTTATCATCGTAAGGAATAATACAAATAGGTATTGTTCTGTCGTAGTTTCTTCTAATGCTATTGACTAAAGCAATTACTTGATCGTAGAAGTTATCATTAGCTAAAGTATAAATTCCTTTGTTTGTCTGAGATGAAGAATTTGCATTTTTAAAAAAATAACTGATATCTTTAACCATATTATATCAAAAATATTTACTATAAAATAAGCAAGAAATTGGGGAAAAGAAAACTAAAATAACTGAACAAAAACATATTGGATTGAAACCTAGAATCAAAAGATTATAAAGAAAGACAATTTACTTTTTTACAAGTAAGGAGATGCACAATTTAGTTATCATCTTCGATGAAAATGGTATTGTAAAATATAGTTAATGGGTTAAATAGGCAGTGAATAAAAATGGGACAATACGGAAAAAAATACTAGCTCTTCTATTAGCGCAGCAAGACAAAAACTAAAATGCTAAGTCAACGCTGCGCGTATAAAATCAATTATATATGCAATATTGTTTTCCGTCAGATTGTTGTCTTAACAACGACATTGCTCAATCTGAAATTAATTTAGCCAATCTTTCATCTTTCATATTGCTACCTTCATTGTTTTCACCTTTATAGATAAATATTAAATTGTGGTAGAAGTGCATAGAAACAATATGCTTATCAAAATATTTTGGAATATAATCTGGAGATGAAAACTCTGCATAATTTAAACCGTCGCATAGATTCTTGAAAAATTCCATAATTGTTTTGTTAGAATTTAAATCGTATCTACTTCCTCCAAATTTTTTCCAGTAAGAAGTTTGTGTGTCTTCTATGACATAAATTCCATTTTTACTAAGCATAGGAAAAAGTATTTCAAAAGATTTAATTACATGTTCATTTATATGACTACCATCATCTACAATAATATCTACTTGACCAATTTCTTTGATAACTTCCTTTAGGAAATTTACGTCTGTTTGGCTTCCTTGAAAAGTTCTAATTCGCTTTTCTTCATGTGCTTTCTTTTCATGAATGTCGATTCCGTAGATCGTACTTTTTGGGAAATAAGTTCTCCACATCCTCAGAGATGCTCCACCTTTATTGGGATTGGCGTATCCACCGATACCAATTTCTAGGATGTTTAACTTTTTTTTTCTCAGAGGTTCAAAGTGTTTCTGGTAGTGTTGCGCATACCAGTGTTTATTCCATTTGTCAGTTTTATAAGAAGTAGCCAGTTTAGTTAAATTTGTTGGGTATACTACTGAATAATAGATTTCACGAATAAAGCTTATTTGTTCTCTTGTCAAAAACTTTTTTGCTAATTTTTTGACTGTGCTTCTATTGAGTGTAACATTTACCATTAAAAATATTCCTCCTTCCTTAAAAAAGAAAACATAGTTCTTGAGCGAGCTACCTACCCAATGAACTGCCTAGGCAAGCAAGCTTACTTTGATCTTATATTCAGGCGATAGGCTTTACTCCGCGTTCCGCAGGTCAAAATTCTGTTTTGCACTTTTAATCTTTATAAAGAATCGATAAGTACTCAGACAAAACTATTTATGTACTTTGTTTCCCTATTACCTACTTTCACACCCGTAATTTAATCTACATCACTATCTATAGAACCCATTTGACATCTTCATAAAAAGATATAATACCAATTCTTGCGCACTAGCTAGATAGATAGAAAATTATTTCTTATTAAGAAAAAACACTCAAACTACTGTTTACACTAACTCCTGACGGGCGTGACTCCTGATATGCCCTAAAGGACTCACCGATGGTCGCGCGATGCGTAGCGAGTCCTAAGGCGGAAGCGGTATCCTTTAGGACTCCTAGCTTTAAACCTTCGTCTCTTATTACTTTTAAGAAATGGTATAGTGACTAGAAAATGACATAATAGCTCCCAAATGGATTCTATATTGGTGGATTGAGACAAGCAGAGGAAGTAGGAGGAAATTGTTATCAATAGTTACAAGAAATTGTCAGAATAGCGAGTAATTAGTCTTGTGTTTATAAGCAAAAGACAAAAGACAAAGAACAAAGTACTAATGAGGCTTTTGCTTTTTCCGCACTCCTAGAATACTTAATCCCAAAAGACCAAAAATGAAATTAGGTTCGGGAACTTTCTCGCTTTGGATATCAATAACAAGGTTTGTAAAAGATTGTTTTTCTACTCCTTGGCTATCGGCTCCCAAGTAACCTTGGGTTGAATTGTTTTCGGTCATGGTTACTTGGAAGGGAACAGGATTTGTTGACGCGCTACGTCCTGTAGCTTTAGTGGCACAACTTTCAACTAAATCTAGAGCAGTTTCAATAAATTCGCGGGGATTATCGCGATCGCCATTAGAGCCAAGAGTACTAAAAATATCTGTTGAATCAGCAACCGTCTCGCCTGGGTTACAAACTAGGGGACTTTTTTCTGAAAAAGTTGCCGTTTCTGTTAGAGGATTATAGCGATCGCCTTCTGTCAAATAAGTCATTGAGACATCAGAAATTGACCAATAATCATCTTCTGAATCGCTCACAGTGGCATCAGACAAATCAAAAATTGAAACTCCTAGTTCCCCTAACACCTCCATACTCACCCGATCCGTTCCCACATCTGTCACCACTAAAGCAGTATTTTCATCCATACCGTAAACATTCGGTACATCTAAACTACCAGCTAAGCGAATTGTTCGCCCTTGTCTGCCTCTGGCACTAAAATGAGTATCGGTTAATCCGTAGGGAAAGAAATCAAATCCACCTACAGGATTGTAGTATAAATCCCGAACAAAAGGAGGAGAACCTACTAAACTATTAGGATCGCCTACTAAAGCCTCATAACTTTCTCCTTCGGTAATCATGGGACTACCTGTCTGCACAGCAGTTCCCGCGCTAGTACCAGCAATCACAGCATCTTCGGCAAATTTATTTTCTACTGCTTCAAATACTGGTGTAGAAGTGCGAGTTTCTGTTTCTTGGTTTTCATTAAAGAAACATTCAGTATAAAAATTAAATTATCCTTACGAGCCAACGATTAAATTTGTAACTCAGATGTATTCAAAGTTTATGTTATATAATTCATCAGATTAAAAAAGTTTTCAATTAACTTTTTTAGTGCTTGTATTATTAAGAATTTAGCAACGCTCAACTTTCATGTTTAATCTTGATAAAGAATCTATTAACTACTCAGACAAAATTATTTACATACTTTGTTTACCTATTACCTACTTTCACACTCGTAATTTAATTTACATCACTACCTATAAGTTTCAAAATCATACCCTGATAGCAGCAACGCCTGTGTTTAAGTTCCCGATGGCTGTGCAGTACCTTCTAGCTGATCGAAACGTTTCTGAATAGTTTCTGGTTGTACTGTGCCAACTCGCGATAACAATACTGCACCAAAGCCAAACAAGTTAAGCATTAAAATCATTAATCCGCCAGCAATGGGAATCAGACTAATTATGGCTAAAACCAGCATTCCTACAAGAAAAGGAATCAAAGCTTTATCTGAGCGAGATAGAATTTTTTTGCCAATCCATAAGCCTGTAGCGATCGCACCTAGTAATCCTGCTACCAAAAAAGCTAAATTAGCAATGGGAATCAGCAAAAAGCCGAATACACTACCAGCAAATAGAGCAATAAACAGCGTAATAGCCACAATACCACCTAAACCATACATTCCACTCTTAAACGGGTGTTGATGCATGGTTGCAGTAATAGTTTGAATGTGACCTGGAAGTAGCAAGAGTAAAAACACACCAAAAGCAAAAACAACCATGAGAGAAATCAAAGAGAACAAAGCATTAGTCAAATAAAGAGTGCCAAACAAGCCAAAGCGATCGAATAATACTTTGGCATTACTAAACATGACCACTTCACTACCATCAACTATTGCGCCTTCTTCTTTGATAATTTGTCCGCCAATGGCTACTGCATCCCCGCCAACACTAGCATTAGGCTTGAGAACCACATCACCACCAATAGCTACTGCATCATTGGTAACTTGAGCCTCATCCAAGATTGTTACATTACCACCAACGGCTACAACCTCTGTCAGAACTTCTCTCGCGGGAACTGTGACATCAGTACCCATTTTGAAGATCTGAATCTCGTTTTCAGTGTTAGCTACTCCAAGTCCCGTAACACAAATTACGAGGAAAGCTGCTAAAAAAGCTAAGATTAATGGTCTTATTTTGCGCCAACTCATTGTTTGATTCTCCTTTGATTTGGTTAATCGTTAGTGGGTAGAGACGCGCGGGGCAGATCGACTTGGGAGGCAACCTCGTGCATTCAGCCTATGTTAAGTAATACTTCCTCTACAGGTCTTCTAGGGGTTGGTTTGGGGTCTTTGGCATAACCGAGACGTAACAATATTTGAGGATAACCGTTTTCAGGAAATAGGGCTTGAATTTGCGATCGCAGTTCGCTAGTTTGAATCGGTTGATTAAAGAAAGATGCCCAAACATCGTCAATTCTGGCTCTTAGTAATAAATGTTCTAAAGCTTCTCCTATAGCCAGCCAGTCTTGAGGAGTATCGTGCTTACTACTCAGCAGCATTAAAATAGGAGCTTTTGCTGCTAGTTTTTGGTCTTTAACTGACTGAGATTTACCCAGATCGAAAGAACGAACCGCAAAAGAAATTAAAGGTGCAATAGTATCCAATCGTTCATCCATTCCTTGTGCATAAGCAGTAATACCATCATGACTTCCGCTTTTACCAGAGTGAATCCATTGGGCTAATTCTTGGCGAAACAGAGGATTTGCCATTTGTAAGCGATCGCCTTTAGCAATCAAATTAATAACTGCTTCGCGGTCATCTTCAGGAATAATTTGGGAAATGACTTGTAGCCAAGCCTGTTCAGAACTAGCAGCAAATTCTAATTCTGACATCAGAGATTTGGGAAGCTGACGATTTAGAAAAGGAAGTCGATTAGTGCATCTTTTAGGAATTGCTCGGAATAAAAAATGTTCTTCGGCTTTGGCGATTCTTTTACTCCCAAAGCTAATTCGTGCTAAGAAATTAGGATTCTGAGGCTCTGGGAAAATTTCTAAGATATCTTGATAACCAAAGTGACGCATCGCAAGGCGAAGATTAAACAAAGCTGCACCACAACTAATAATTAACTCGCGATGATTGGGATCGACTATAGGTAAAGCACGAGTTGTATCTGCATAAAGCTCAATCACATCGTCAACCATCTTAAATAGCCAAGGCTGGGTATTGTGTCCTGACGGAGCGAGTACTGCATAATTGAGGAAAAATTTGAGTTTTTCTGAATTCGTACCTGAAAGAGGAAAATTATCCTCCTCAACTTGCCAAGGGTCTAGATTTAGCTGAGATGTTTGTTGAGTTGTCGTAGGAGAAATTAGCGGAAAAATATTTAAAAGACCGAGCATAATTGTGACCTCTTCTTAAATCATAGAGAATTCAGCTTCTCAAAAGGCGATCGTGCATTTAAAGCAAAAATCAAAGACAATAGCAGTCCTCAAAAAAAATTAGTGAGATATATTCCAGACTCAAAAAGTCAACTGAACACAATTAAGTCCTTTTCTTTGATTGCTAACAGTTTTTAAGTACTAATGCTTTGAGTTCACTTTAAAATTAATTAAAAAGTTTGAGAAACTTGTGAGGGAAAGTGAAATTGTTGTCAACGACAAATTTTCCCTTCTACTAAGTTTCCTTAGTGCGATCGCTGTTATTGATGGTCACAATCATCAATCATTCAACAACTCAACTTAACCCCGCAACATCTGTTTTTCTTGCCATTGCAAACCAATAATTGTGGCAACAGAAAGCATATAGCCAGGTTCTTCCATCTGAGAAAAAATCAGACCAAAAACAAACACAGTTAGCATCAAAAATTTAGATAAATCATCAACACAAAGATAATGCCAAACTAATAGAGCAAGCCAAAGATAAGCTGCTAAACCTAAAATCCCTAAATCACCCCAAATTCCAGCCCAACCAAACAAAGGAGAAAAGAGACTAGAACGACTGACAATAAAGAAAGAACCTCCTTCTTGCCACACCTCAGAACTCGCCTCATGTATAGTTGCTCCTAGTGGTTTCAAAAGCTCTCGATATTCCCGCAGCATCCATCCACCTAGACGACCAACTGTATGACCAGGACCCAATCCCAACCACCAATTAAGAGGAGATTGATAATGGGAAGGAATCACTCGAAATGCAGTGGTTTTTCCTAAAGTAGCTTGACCATTCGGTCCATATAGTTCTGGATCTGCCCAGGTATTGAAACTTTTAAAAGCAGCAACATTATTCACACACCATAAGAAAGCATAGCCAAAAGCTATACCTCCAGTTAAATACTTTATCAAAACAACTGGGTCTCTAAACTTAAGCAGAAATAAAATACATCCTGCAACCATAAAAACCATTATTACTTGTTTAGCATCAGCGATAATGATGTGCCAAAATGCTGCTGAAGCGATAAATATTCTTAACCAAAGAGGCATAAATTTAGCCGTCATTAAACAATAAACGGCAAAAGTAAAAGAAACGGATGCCCCCACTACATGACCCGATCCAGATATAAAGAAAACACCTTGAATTCGGTCAGGAGGTGACATCCCAAGATGTTCCCAAGTATCTACTTGAAGCAGATATTTTTGAATATAAACCAGAAAGAGATGAAATCCCAAAAAGCTGACTAACCAAGTCCGAAAACGCTTAAAAGCATTCAGAGAAAGAGGTAAACTAACAAAACTTACCAACAAAAAAAAAGGCTCTGTCAATAGCATATATGATAAAAAAGCATTAATTGTCCCTGCCCCATTAAAAAAAGCACTGGTAATAACAACACCAAAAAAGATTAATAAGCCTGTGAGAAGTTGCCTAACTATCATTCTTTGTTTCTGGCTGTGATTACGGCTAGTGAGCAAGACTACCAGACAGCTAAAAGGAACTATTATAAAATGAACAAAGTTAATAGGAGCAGGAAATCCAATTGCTTCTAGGCAACGAGGAAAGAAAACAGATGCAAATGCGATAATAACAAGAGTAGAATTTCTGAGATACCCTTTCTTTTTAGCTGAGACAGTTTTTTGAGAATTTGCTACGAAACCCATGCTAGTTTAATGATTTTTCGATACAGTTTGTTGAATAATGACTATAGAATCATAATTTTATATAGCTTTACCAACTTAAATCTTTTTCATAATCTAAATCTATCAATATATCCCCTGCAACTCTCTTAAATTCTTTCTTATGAGATTCTTTAAACATTTTTTTCCATCCACCAATACTACCTTTATTCCCTTTTTTATAAGTGTGTGACTCTTCTGGATTTAAGATATGGGATGCAAATTTAGTTTTGATTTGTTCGGCTGAAAGATTTATTTTTAAATAATCTAATATTTGTGCGACACTACGCAAACGCTTTTCTTCCGAGCCACCACCTCTTTCACCCACTAAATCCTCAAACTTAATCGCTAGAGTTTTGGAGTAATCAATCCAGCCTCTCCATCGAGAAAAGTCAGTACCAATATCAGGCTGAGAAACATTTGAACCAAAAGGAGTACCGAGAGGTAATCCTTTTATAGAAGTCATTAGCTGTTCGTCAAAATTATCTTGCTCTAAATAAATATCGTGAAGAAAAATTCGTTTTTCTTTTGTCACCCAACGAGCATGAGAAACCGCAACATCTCTAAGATCTCGATAAATAAACAGAGTTTTATAGTTAAATTCTTTTAGTACATCTAATACTCGATCGCAGTACATTAAATGACTTCTAATAATGGAATGATTGGGAGCAGAACCAATTTTCCAGCGAATATGAGATGCTGTATTCATAATGCCACAAAGGGCTTGTACTGAGACTATATCATCCCACATCTTGAATTTAAATTCTGGAATAGAGTAAAGAATTTGATACAGTAGATGAGTTCCACTTTTGGGGTATGAATTACAAAGGATCAAAGATTTAGCTTGTTGATTGAAAATTTTTTCTTTCCAATATTTTGTCGCAAATATACAATCTCTACCGTATAGTCTTGCCACGTTGTAAATCGTATAGTTCATACTTTTAGTTTATAAGAATTAAGAAAACTCTAGTGTACATATATTGAACTCAAATAAAAGTATAAATTATTTCTCTCATTATAAAATTTACTGACCAAAATATTTTTTAGAATGTTTCGACATTCCCAAATTCATTCTTGAATCAAGTAATTGATTGTTCTCATAAATATCATTATTTTTCATCAAATTATTAACATAATCTCTAGCAAGATTATTTTGGCTCTCTTTTCTTAATACAGTTATTTTTGAAATAATTTTGAGTATTTTTTTGTTTTTTACAAATTTTGATAATAAATTTCTAGTACGAAATTCTTTGAGTCTTTCTAGTGATAGACTATAATTAACTAATCCTTCTGTGTTTACATTGTTTGCAATCCGAACCACATTGAAGGAAAATATTTGACTTAATCTTTTATATATACTTTCTGGGTCATATTTAAATTGCTCGTAAAGAAAAACATGAACTTTGGGGAACATTTTTTCATAATATGCAATAATCTCGTTAAAACGAAGATTTTCTATATTAAAAAAGCTTTGATGAGAAATAAAACGATTTTTAAGGTCAAAACTTCTAACACCTGATTGCCATTTATCTAAATCAAAGCCGCTTCCTTTACTATAAACATACGATTTATCTAATAGGCGATCTACCATTCCCATTTTCACATGTTGTTTATACATGGATAAAATAAAATCTTCTTGGTTTCTGATAAATATAAGAATTTCAGCATTAGGCATAGCACTGCTAAGTCTTTCTGCAATCAAGCTTCTGTTAATAAAGTTACAAGTTGTCAATCCAAAAAATTTTTCATCTGAAATTAATATGTATTCCTTGTCACTAGCTAGCTTGTTTATTTTATCCAACTCATTTGCAAACTTTATAGGCTTAAAAAGAGTATTGTCTGCATACTGTAATAAATTAAATGCATGATTTTCTTGTGTGTAAGGTCGACCCACATAATATGCACTTTTAATATGTGGAAAGATCTGATTCTGCAAATAAGTGGTCGCCGTTTTAGGTATTCCAATATGAATATATGTTTTTTTCATTATCTAACTACATTTTAAACTTCTTATGTGAATTAAACTTTATTGAACGGAATATAGATCGGAAAGTGAAAATATAAATATATGTTACAAGCTAACGGTTGAAAAGAAGTCACAAAGTATAAAAAATAAAAATAATCTGGTCTTTTATGGGAGTAGCAAAGCCACAACCGTATTTATTGAACAATCATTTGGGATTCTGATACCGAGTTATAAATTTCTTTAAGACGACGGTAATTATCGCTAGCAGTATATTTAGTTTCAAAGTCAGCACGGGCAAATTGGCGCATTTGCTTTAATTCTTGAGGATGATCGAGTAACCATTGCACTTGCGTAACTAAATCTTCGGCATCTCCAGGTCTAAAAGTAAGTCCGTTTTGTTTGGGTACAACCAATTCTGCCAGCGCACCGATATTAGCTACTACCAAAGGAGTTCCTTTGGCTAAGGCTTCAATGCCCACTCGCCCAAAAGTTTCATACCATTCTGAGGAAATAACCAAAAAAGCAGCTTCTCCCATCATTTGATATACTTCTGAAAGTGGTTTTCGTCCCAGCCATTCGATTCCAGGGGAGCTTTCGGCAACAGTACTTACTTGAGAAGCAAGGGGTCCATCCCCCAATATTTTGAGAGGAATTTTGTCTCCCAATTTTTGCCAAGCCGATAGCAAAGTTTGTATGCCTTTTTCAGGAGCAAGTCTACCAACAAATAAAGCATAATTCCCTGTTCCTGTTCCTGGTTCTGGTACGGGATAGAGAAAGTTAGTTTTAAAAGCAATTTTATCGGCAGGTAAACCACCTTCGATAAATTTTTTGTGGGCAAAATGACTGTAGGCAATAAAGACATCTACAGTGGAAGACCAAGTACCCAGTAGAGCGTGAAACTTGACCATCATGGCTGCTGCCAAACTGGCGGTACGGCTTTGTCGATAGCAACTGTTAATAATTCCAGGGATTGGAGTATGTTTTGTCAGACAAGATTCACAAACATGACCATCGCGGAAAAATAAACCATTGGCGCAGAGTAAGCGAAAGTTATGCAGAGTTTGTACTACTGGTACTCCTTCATGTTTGGCAGCGTAATAAGCAGCAGGAGAAATTAGAGGAAAGATATTATGAAAATGAGCTATTTGAGGTTTTGTTCGCTGAATTAAGGTTCGTAGATGTTCATAAATTTGATTATTCCAGAGAGTAGCTTTAGCCAAAGCCAAAGAATTCATCTCTTTAATACGGTCATTATGGGTAGTGTAACGAATTACTTGATGACCGTAGGATTCTAGTAAACTGGCTTCGGTGTTAAAAATCGTATCTTCTCCACCAAGCTGTTGATACTGATTGTGGACGAGTAAAATACGCATAATATTTTTGTATTATAAAATAATACTTGTTTATATGTCAGTTGTTACCTTGTCTTTGACGATCAGTTCTTGATAAATTTTGGTTAACTCTTGACCTTTTGCTTCCCAATTATAGAGCTTTTGTACCATTTCCCTACCTGCTTGTCCCAAGCAAGATCGCAATTTCCCATCTTGAGCTAAACACACCATTGCCTTAGCCAGATCCCTTACAGCCTGTTCTGGGTTGTGGGCGGGTACTTTAATTCCTGTTTGCGAGGTGACTTGAACTCCTGGTCCTCCTAAATCCAAACACAGTATCGGACGACCTGCTGCCATTCCCTCCAAACAAACCCAACCGCCAGAATCGTGTAAACTCGGATGTACCAAAACATGAGACTGACTTAATTTGCTTAAAGTTTGCTCCCTTGCCAAGCGTCCCCAAAATTTTACTCGATCTGCCACGCCTAGTTCCATAGCTAGCAATCGCAATTTGGCTGCTTCCACTCCATCCCCTAAAATCCAATATTCGGCATGGGGTAAATTAGCTTCAGCAAAAGCTCTAATTCCTAAATGAAATCCTTTCCAGTGTAACAAACGACCCATACTGATAAATCGCACGAGGGAAGTATCTAAAATGGGGAACTGTGACATTTTAGCGATATCTACTTGGGATAAAGCAGCTTCGGGAACTACTGCCACTTGGGATGCCCCCATTTTGCGTACCTGCTTGGCGGTATCTTTTGTCGTGACACGAGCGATCGCACTTTTTCGTGCCGTTAAGCGGGCAAACGGGTCGCGTTCTCCGACTTTATGGGCGAAAGCTCGCAAAATCTCATAAACTTTAGCTCTGGGGCTAAAATCTTGCCAAAAGGGTTTTGGTGCTGCTTCTGCACCTCCTACAGTTCCCCAAACAAAGGGAATAGGCAATAAAGAGATAAAGCTAGGGCTAGAGTATCTGACAAAAGTTACATGGTGAGCCAGATCGAAATTAACTTGACGGTGCAGTTTTTGAGCTACAAAATAAGCTTGAACTTGCCACAGGTAGTAATGTAAGACAAATGCTACCGAACCCCATTGCCAAAAACCTCCTAAAATCGGCAAGGTAAAGTAAACAAAATGCAAGTTAGGTTGAGGATTACGAGCTAATTCTGCTTCAATAGCTTCACGACCATCATCAGGTCTTGTTAAAACCCAGACCTCGTTATATTTTGCCAGTTCCCAAGCGATATTCCAACCCACGCCAGGTTCTGAACCTCGATTTGGTTCGCAAGCATAAGCAGATATCAGGATTTTCATTTTAAATTTTATCAGCGATCGCTATATAACTTCCATACAATGTTAGAAAAGGAAAATTTTCTCCAAGTAGGCGAGACATTTTGCCACTTCCCAAAATTTTTATACTGGTAAAGCCAATGGTTTTTAGTTGTTCTTTTAGAAGATTTGGATAATGTTCTGATACGTGTGCTCCTCCAAGAACACTTCCCCCTGTTAACTTTAAGCGTAGGTAATCAGGATTAGGAGTTGTGAGTAGCAACCTCCCTTGTGATTTAAGAGTTCGGTAAAATTCTAATAATGTCTGATGAACATCTTTTTCATATAGATGTTCAATAAATTCACCAGCTACTATTGCATCTAAATAATTATTTTCTATGGGTATGTTTGTAGAATAAGAACATATTTTTTGCTCGTATATTTTTGACGATAATTTTTGTAAACGACTTTCAACACAGTCCAAACCAAAAATAGTTAAATTAGGGTTGAGTTTTTTTAATGTCTCTCCTCCTCTACCTGTATTGCAACCAACATCTAAGATATTTTTAATCTTTTTTGGTAAATGTTTGAAAAATTGGTGATACCTTTCTATAGTAAAAGGATCTGTTTCACTGGAATGTTGCAGTGTATTTAATCTTTCGTATGTTTGTTTCATTATGATTTTGACAAAAGTTTCAATTGTTTTATAAACTATTAATCTTTGCTTATGGAACAACTTTGCTATTTGTTTTATTTTCTAAAGCATATTGTTGCTTTTGAGAGATCGCCAATTGATAAATATTAATTAGTTGTCGATAATTTTTGTGGGCTGCAAATCGGTTTTCAAATTCAGCACGAGCCTGATGACGCATCATCTCCAACTGTTGAGGATTATCGAGCAACCACTTTACTTTAGTTACTAAATCTTCTGAATCACCAATTTTAAAATGCAATCCCGTTCTTCCTGGATCGACTAATTCTTTCATCGCTGTGACTCCTGCTGCTGCAATAACAGGAGTTCCTTTAGCAAAGGCTTCCACTGCTACTCGGCTAAAAGTTTCATTCCATTTGGAAGGATAGATAAAAAACTGGGCTTGTCCAACTACATCGAATACTTGTTCTAAAGGTTTATAACCCAACCACTCTATTTGTGGTATTCTGCGAGCAGTTTCAGCTACCAAATCGGCTAAAGGTCCTTCACCAACAATTTTGAGGGGAATTTTAGGGGCTAACTTTTCCCAAGCATCTAAAAGAGTATCAATTCCCTTTTCTACCGATAATCTACCCACAAAGACTGCGTAATTGCCTTTGCCTTCTCCCACACCAGGATCTGGATGAATTATATTGGGTTTGACAGTAATTTTATCTCCTGGTATGCTACCTTGAATAAACTTATCGCGATCGTAGTTAGTCAGGGCAATATAGCGGTCTACTAAATTTTTCCAAGTTCCTAAAGCCCGATGTACGCTCAACATTGCAGCAACTCCCGCACTAGAAACTTTACTGTTGCGATAACAGCCATGTACTACTCCAGGATAGGGAATAAATTTATCTAAACAAGCTTCGCAAACTTTACCTTCTCTTAAAAATAGAGCATTAGGACAGAGCAGACGAAAGTTTTGCAAAGTCTGCACTACAGGCACTTTAGCTTTTCTGGCAGCATAGTAAACTGAAGGAGAAATCAGAGGAAAAAAATTGTGAACATGAACGATATCGTATTGGGAACTTGTTAACTTTTCTGTTACTTGGCGATAAGATTCTACTGACCAAATTGTTCTCAGTGCCAAATGTGCTGAAGAAAGAGTTTTTAGATTGAGATTATTTTCTTCATAAGTATCAACTTGATGTCCGTTTTCTTGTAAGATTGCTGCTTCTAGTTCGTAAGACTCCTCTTCTCCACCTCGCATCAAATAGCGATTGTGGATGCTTAAAATATGCATTGTTTGGGAATATCTGTAAGATTTTTCACTAGCTTTTTATGACTTGATTTTCCACTATAGAGCAAGCAAAATCAAGATATTCTGTGGTTATGACTCTATAATCATAACGAGAGACACTTTCTTGTGCTTTTTGACCCAATTTTTCTCTATAAGTTGGCTCTTGTAGCAGTTTCAGCAGAGCATTTTGCAGAGCAATGACATTATCCGTAGGTATAATTAGACCACTTTGTCGATCGTTCACCATTTTTTTGCCGTCCCCAGGACAGTCAGTAGTAATTACAGGAATTTTACAAGCCATGGCCTCCATCAATGCCGAAGGCCATCCTTCCCAACGAGAAGCCAGCACAAATATGGAAGAGTTAGCAACGTATTTCCAAGGATTACTAACTCTTCCTGGCATCCAGACAGCTTCAGTTAGTTCCAGTTTCTCAATCTGTGCTTCTAGTTGTTGACGTTCTGGTCCTTCTCCCAGAATGACCAGACGACAAGGAATTTTTTGATATACTTCGGCAAAAGCTTGTAGTAGAGTATCAAATCCTTTTTGTTCGCACAGTCTACCAGAAGAAATAATAATCGGCAGTTCTCGATCACGAAACCAAGAATGATCTACTGTTTCTTGAGCCAAAGTTGTAAAACGCTCGAATGGGTAGGGATTGGGTAATACAGTTGTTGATAAGGACTCAAATCTTTTGCCGACAACTTGTCTGGTATCGAGTAGAATATCTTTACTTTTAGCAATAAACCCTTGAGCAAAGGGATAGGTTAATTTAGCCAAAAAGGGAACAAGCATCAATTTACGGGAAAATTGAGAATCGCTTTGAATCATTTTGCTCAAAAGAGTTCCTTCCAACAATATATTGGCGGTTTTCGCTCTGGCTAAAATTTTGGCTACTACTGCTAAAGCATTAAAGTAAGTTAGTTGAGAAAATATAACTTGTGGCTGCCTTTGTTTGTAGTACTTAATTAGAGGAGGAAGAGATTTCCGAGCATTAGACACTTGCAAAGGGTAAACATTAACTCGCTCAAAACCCGCAACTTCGCGATAAAAATCTAGTAATGCCGATTTGGTAGAAGAAAGAGTCACTAAATCGACGCTATAACCTTGCAGAGCAATCCCACTAACGAGATAGACACTGACATTAGTTTGCGAATCACCAACTCCCCCGCCAGCAAAAAGAGCAATCGGATTGGTAAAGTTATCAAAATTATTCATTAAAAATTTTTTGGTTCAAGAAAAACTAAATTAGTAACTAAAGGTTTAATTTTTGTGTCTGCTTATTGATTACTTGTTACCTTCTTCTTATTTACGATCGCCTCAACTACTTGAGTTAAAAAACTAGCTGCTGCTTCTGGGGTATACTGAGCCATAGTTTGCCTCGATTTTTCTCCCATAAGAGAGAATTGTTCGGGATTAGCGATCGCTTTTGCCATGAGTTCGGCTAGCTGCTGCGTTTGCATAGGCTCAAATACATATCCGTTTTCTCCATCCACTATTAGCTCTGCTGTTCCCGCACCTTGAGAACAGAAAACAGGTTTGCCGAACAACATTGCTTCTAAAACTGCCACTCCCCAAGTATCCTCAAAAGTAGGCAGCACAAAAACATCGGCTCGTTCAAAATAAGCTGATAGCTTTTCGTAAGCAACAAAACCCATCCAGTAAACACAATCTTCTAACCCATGTTCTCGACAATAAGTTTCTAATTCTGTTCTTTGTTCGCCATCTCCTACTACTAATAAGCTAAATTTATACCCCTGAGTTTTTAAAAGATGGCAAGCTTCTAAAAGCAAATGCAGCCCTTTTCTGGGTAACAGCCTTCCTACAAAGAGAAACACGGGATTGTTAAGCTGCAATTGAGATAATTGAGTATCTCTAAGGGTTTCCGTCCAAGTTTTAGAAGAAGGAATTTCAATCGGATGATACCAAACGCGCTCTTTTTTGCCTTCTAACACCTTTGTCAGATAATTCATTCCTGCTTGAGAATTACTAATCGCTCCATCAGCCAACCGCATCATCAATCTGCGTATCCCAAGACGTAAGAAAGAATCGAGAAAGTCTACTCCTGGCGCACTACCTTCATAGATAATAATGACTTGCCAGTTGCCGATAAATTTGAACAACAAAGCTAAAATCGTCCAGACACCAAAGGCATTAGAAAAAATTAGGTCGGGCTTGAATCGAAATAAATAGCTCACAATACTGGGAGATAAATAAGTAAAGCTCAAACCGTAACCAGGTTTTTTAGAGGCTTTTCGCAAAACTTTTCTTTCCCCCACTATTTCTACATCTAGTGAGTTTTCATAACCTTTAGCAAATCCTACCCAGCGACCAGTAAAAACTTTACTATGGGGAAATAGCTTGCTAAATTCGCTGATACTAGGCTGCCAGTAATAAAATGCGGATGATAATAGCCACGCTACGCGAAGTTCTTTCATTGACATGATGTTTTTTAGTAAAGTAAAGCAAACTATTTTAGAACTTGTCAGTTATGTCTTGATTTTGATGTCAACTTGAATACTTAACCCAGTAATTTAACAGTTTTTATTAAAAAGTTTGTCGCCGTTTCTGGAGTAATTTTTGGGGCAATTAAAGCAGATTTTTTTTTCATTGTTGTGATTAAATGGGGGTTATCGATTAAATTTGCCATTAGCTGAGCTAATTTTTGAGCATTTTGTGGCTCAAAAACATAACCATTTTTTTCTTGAGCAATTATTTCCGAAGCACCAGCACCAGTGGAACATAAGACTGCTTTACCAAATAAAATCGCTTCTAATACAACCATTCCCCAGGTATCTTCAATACAAGGAAGAACCAAAACATCTGCTTGACGAAAATAAGTACTAATGTTTTGATAATTTACTTGTCCAATCCAATTGGCATAATCATTTAGTTGGTTGTTTTGACAAAATTGTTCTAGCTCGGCTCGCTGTTGTCCTTCTCCTATAATCATTAAAGAATAGCGATTGTTATACCCTTTTTGATTGAGAATCGTACAGGCTTCTAACAGAAATTTGATTCCTTTACGGGGAATTAAACGACCGACAAACAGAAAAACGGGTTTTTTCCCCAATAGATTATTTTCAGAGAATTTATATCTCCCTGTGTCTATCTCGATTTTTTGTCTGTAAAGAGTTGTTAATGGAGGTAGTGAGATCGCTTCTGGGTGTTTGAGAAGAAATTGAGAATCTGGTACTAAATAGGGATACGCAAATACTCTGTTTGCTGGAGCGTAGAGAATTTTAATTAAATAATTTTTTCCTACTTGACTATTGGTAATATAAGCATCTGCCATGTTAATTATGATGCGTCTTACTAATAAACGAAGAGGAGAATAGCAATAATCTACCCCAGGAGAACTTCCTTCATAAGCCAGTATAATTTTCCATTTGCCCAATGGTTTGGTCAAGGAAACCAGCAGAGTCCAAAGACTAAAGGTATCGGCAAAAATTATTTGTGGTTGATACTTTAGTAATCTGTTGACAATAGCTAAAGACATATAGGCGAATTTCGAGCTATATTGACCGTATCGAGGCTTAAACTGAATAACTTTTAGTTTACCGACTACTTCAATATCAAGGGTATTTTCTAATCCTTTGGGAGATTCGTGTTTTTTACTGGTAAAAATTTTAGTTTGGGGATATGCTTTGACAAACTCTCTAAGAATTACTTGCCAATAAACACAAGCAATAGGCATTACCCAAGCAATGCGTGGGTTGTTCATTTAGGTTTTAAAGAGATTAATGTATTTGATGATTTGAAATAAATGGTTCATAGTTATTAAGTGGGTAATGGGAAAACTACCATCATTATATGTGGCATGTCTGCCACATATAATTGTCGGGAAACTCTACCAGACAAGCACTCAGAAGAACAACTCGGACATTTTAACATCTGTGAAACATGATAAAATACATTTGTATCTTAAGAATCTGCTTGATTTAATTTGATAGAGCAGAGTGTCAAATATGTTGCAAAATGGTTCGAGCAAAACGTTGGGGTGAATTTTGAGCAGCAAATTGTTTCATTTGTTTCATTTGATTGCGATCGCCAATAGCCTCTGGATTGGATAATATTTGAGTGATTCCCTGGGCGATTTCTGCTGCTTTGGTGGCATCAACAGTTAAGCCTAATTGATGTTGGCGGGTAATTTCTCCCATCAATCCGTAGCTATCAGCCAAAACGGGTTTTTGGGCTGCTGCTGCTAATAGTAAAATACCACTCATACCGACGTGTCTTTGATAGGTGGCCAAAACTACATCCGCTAGCTGAAAATAATGCGAAACTTCTGTCTCAGATACAAATTGATAATGTCGAATAATTTGGATGGGTGTTTCTTGATGTAAATCAGCTACTAGGGACTCAACTTGAGTTTTAACTCCTCGATCTACCTGTCCTACCATTAAAATACATAAATGTTGGCATAGAAATGAAGGCAAGAGGCGAACTGCTTCTAATACCTGATAAATTCCTTTGCGTTTAGTTAAAGCACCGAATAAGAGAAATACTTGTCTCTGGGGTTCTACGCTCAAACGAAATTTTAGTTTAGTTATCTCCTCCAACGAACAGGAAACTGATGGTACGGGATCGGGCAGATGTATCGCTTGACTGTGACGGCAAAATTGAGCCAGAGGTGCGATCGCAAATGGGTCGAGACAAAAAAGATTTTGTAATTGGGGATGATTGACTATTTGAGATATTAGCAATCGCTCTCGCCATTGTTGAATTCTTTCTTTGAGTTTAGGTTCGTAGTTAGCCAACTCGTGGTAATGAAATGTGGGTCGAAAGTAAATTCCAGAGAAGGGACAGGGAGTCTTTATTCCCAAAGCTAGCGGTAGTTGATAAGGGTCAAAGTACATGATTAAACAGTGATTTGCTCCCAAACAATCAACATACTTGCACAATAGCTGCCACTCCTGCCAAGCACGGTGAGTGCGACTAATAATAGAATTTCTGGGTTTGAGAGCAGCTTCTTCTGCTGGAGCGATCTCTACAAAGTTGACGTTTTTCTGTCCGTAGCTCAAAGCTGTGTCTACAACCTCAGCATGTACTTGTAAAAACCGAGGGGAGACTATGATATCTAAGCTTCCTGGTAATTCTTGTTCGCACCAGTATTGAACTAGATATTGAATGTAAGCTGGATGATGTCCGTAAATGGAAAGATCGAAAAGAATGAGCTTGCGCTCTTGATTGTGTCTTTTCTTTTCCAGATCTGGTTTTTGAAATTGAGTATCATTAGTAAAAATTTTTTTGTTCAACCTTCACCTAATCCTCTCTTTTAAGAGAATAAAATATTGACTGGAGTTATTCCCCAAAATTAGTATACAAGTATTATATTTTTTTCTGATATAGAATTACGTAGAAATTTTTGATGAAATTGTGATAAATGTGCATTTGTGCTTCGCACAAATGCTTTTTTCAGAAAGATAGGTAATAGTAAAAACATTAAAGGGAATGATAAATTGGGCATGATTATTTCTCAAAACTTTTTCTGAATAAATATCTACAATTTTAGTCAGGTCACCGTTACTTCGCGCCCTCAAAGACAGAGCCTGCGGTGACGAGGGGCGTAAGCTTGAATTTATTTCAAGAGCTTGAATGCCCCATTGCATTCCGCGGCCAAATAGTGTTATCGGCATATTTTAATTGTTTAATATGTTGATATTTTTGCTCGATAAACGTATCAATTGCCTTTTGTTCGTCAGTTGTTAAGATTTCACTACAGCGAGAGTTACGCTTAGGACTGATTTAGATTCTTATTGTGCAACAGATCTAATACTTAACCATCGATATGCAGAATTTTTTGAACCCTGCTAAAGTTTGACGCAAAGCTGGAAACTGTTTAGCTAATTTTTGACCATAGACTTTCAGGTTAGGCCAAAAATCTTCAATGTAAAGAAAAATTGTAGCCTTTATACTATTAATTCTTGCATAATCGCGAAGACATTTTTGTCTAAAAAAAGTCATTGGTTTGTTATAAACTTCTGTTCTAGCCAATAAGGGGCTGTTAATGCCTCCTGCCCAATGAATAACACTGGCATCATCGCCTTGTAGAATAGGGGTATTGCCTTCTAAGCTAAAACGTTTTTTTTGCTGTAGATTATCAATAAAACTACTACCAAAAATCTGCAGATATTCGTTTTTAAGGCGAAACTTGCCTTGTTCTACTCCTTGAAAAATCATGAGATTTAATAACCCTTGCTCGCCCAACTTAAACATTTCTCTGTGCTGTTCGCGAAGATAGAGCATTTTTTCATATTCAGCTAATTCAAAAATCCCCTTTTTGGCAAAGAAAACTCCCGAAACAAAATAATTGTATCGATATTTTTGCCAATTAAAATTCGGGAAACATTGTTCGAGTTTTTCAGTATTAAAAAAATATCTATTGATACCGCTATCATTTAAATAAATACTTTCTGTGCGATCAACAACAAAATCAAAATTCTCAAAGTTAGCATATTTAAGAATGTTCCCCCAAGCTATGGTATCTGCGTCCATAAACAAAAAATGCTGAAATGGGCTTTCCCAAAACGCGACCATTTTGGTTAGCCCATATCCAAAACTTCTGTTTTTTAAAACTTGGTTAGCCACATCGTTGCGATAGATGACATTTACATCATATGCTTTGACCACTTCAGCCACGGGAAATGAGCCATCCACTAATAGACAAATCGGAATGTCTCCTAAAAAATATCTAATGCTGGCGCAGCATCCTTTAGCAAATCGATAATCTTTTTTATAGCAAGCCAGTATAATGCCAAAATCTTTCATAACTACTCAAATCCTGTATAATTATTGAACTTTAATCGCTTTATTGGCAAATTACATATTTTAATTACCATGCTTTAGTAATAAAGGCGGTTACTCAAAGTAAAAAAATTTCTGGAGCAAGCAGATCTTCACAAGTGGTTCACTTGAAGTATTCTCCGATAGATCATTCAAAGGTACTTACCTCTTGAAATACAGATGGTGATAACAGTTTTTCTTGAACGATCAAATCGTTAATTTTAATGCTCACTTTTAGCGATCGCATTGGCGCAAAATCTTCTGATAGAGAGCTCTATAGCGACGCGCCTGCAATTCTATAGTGAATTCTCGCTCAGCTTTCTCACGAGCACGAACACGTAGTTTTTGCTGGCGATCGCAATTTTCCAAAACCCAGGTAATCCCTCGGGCTAAATCATCAATGTCGAAAGGATTAGCCAAATAGCCATTGTGCTGATGGTCAACAATGTCCTTAACTCCAGTTGCAGCAAAAGCAACTACTGGCGTACTGCAAGCAAGAGCTTCAGAAGCAGTCTGTCCAAATGCTTCTTGCTTTGATGGAACTACCATTACATTAGCAGAGGAATAAACCAGCACCAACGAAATATCATCGTGGAATTGACCGAGATAGTGAGTTTTAAATCCCAAATCTACTGGATTCTCAGGTTTATAACCGCCAAAAACTACCAGTTCAAGCTTATCTTGCCACCCAGACTGAATCAGCTTTTGCATTGCAGGTTGAAGCAAATGCAATCCCTTTCTTTGATCGCTAGTTGTTCCTGGCGATGCGCCAAAAAGAACGATTTGCTTATTCAGGGGCAAATTGAGAATTGTCCGAGCTATTTTTTGCTCTATTGGTTTATACTTTTCTAAATCAAGACCATGAGGAATCACCTCAACTTCTGAGTCTTGAAATAGAGAGCTTGATTTAGCACATTCAGCAAGCCAAAAACTAGGACTAACAATCTTCAAATCAAGCTTTTTCCAAGCTCTGGCTTTACGTTGCCATACCCAACGGGATAGATCCCAATTGTTGTTACTTTTTAGCTGGGGACAAGCACCGCAAGATTTAGTGTAACGATAGCAATTATGACTGTAATGACATCCACCCGTAAACGCCCACATATCGTGCAGAGTCCAGACTATGGTTTTGTTTAATTTAGCCAGAGTTTCTATTTGTAAAAAGCCATTACAGATCCAGTGTAAATGAACTATGTCTGGCTGAAGTTGTTGAATTTTAGCGACCAAAGCATCGGGCAACCATTGGGGAGAAAAGATACTGCGATCGCGTTGAGGATGGAATTTAAGGGGTAAACCGTTGGCTTTGGGACCTAATTTAGTGAGGTTGCTGCGATCTGCTATAACCGTCTCATCTCCACTATCTTTAGCTCTTACTAGCATTTGAGAGTTAATGCCAGTTGTTTGTAAGCCTCGGTGCAAGCGATAAGCAGCCCTTGCTGCCCCTCCATCCAAGTCAGAAGTACTCAAATGTAAAATTTTCATAGATTACTTATTCTGCCTGATATCCAGCAAATAAGGTGATGATTTTTTCTGATAATTCTTTGCTGTGCAAAAATTTAGTTTTTCCCTGACGAGTTTCTTTGATCTGAATGGGATAATTACGGTTTTTGCCTGACACTTGGAGTTTATAGATCAAAGACTGACTCGATTCATTATTAACAAAAGCTGCCTGCTTTTTTTCTGTAGGGGCGAATTCACGTACTGGATAAACTAAAGTTCCTAATAATTCTGTTTTGCCTCCATTATTAGTTTCCATTACCGAACCTTTGCCTTCAGTTTTTAGTCCCAAAATCCAAAAGTTACCACCATTATTAATTACTTTTGTTTGAGGTTCTTTTAATGTTTCTGAGTTTAATTGTCTTGCCCAAACATTTTGGGGATGTTCTAATTGCAATATATTTTGTACGTCTTCTAAAAACAATTTACCTGAATTGGGAGCATTATGAATTGAACTTTGAAGCTTTGAGTGTTCGATGGCTAAAGTTCTAGGGCTGGCGTGATCGATAGTGATTCGTTCGTTAACTAAAAAACCTTCAAGAATTAAAGGATGGGGACTGTCTTCTTCAATTTTGAGAATTGCTTGTTTGTCTTTAGGAACACCAAGTTTAGATTCAAAACCAATAATTTTTCTTACTGTAGCAGGAATAGAAATTTTTTCTTCGAGAGAATAATTCCCTGTGGGGAAATAAATAGTTGATTTTCCAGAATTCATGGCTGCCTGAATGGAAGGATAATCTCGAACACTTGCCCAGTTATCAAGATTATTATCATGAAACGCTGGAGTTTCTTCTATAGGTAAATTAAGAGAATGAGCAGGACTCTCAAATAAGCTGGCAACTGGAGCGGAAATATATTCATCATAAGACAGTGCAGGCAATGTCTCATCCCAGTGCTTAATTGCGGAGCGATACCCTTGAGCTTGGATATTTCTGGCATACACTTGAGCCGTATTATCAATCGCGCTTACTTTAGGCGAGCCTCCTTGGAAATTACCATCTAACACTATTACCAAACCAGAACCACGATTTTTAATCGCAGGAACAGAATTGTTGCTTTGAAGATTTCTAATTGCCAGGGCGTTGCTGGTATTCTGAATGCCAGCAAATGTTTGATTTCTCAGCGTAATATTTTCTAGAGTAACGCTGTAAACAGAATGAAAAGTTCTAATTCCGCGCTTAAATCCATCAATAGAAACATTTTTAACTAGACTTGGGCCTGGCCATTCTCTTATCATTGATAAACCTGTGATACCTGCTCCATCTCCCGATTCGATGTTGACATCTTCAATCGCGCCTCTGTTATTGGCAATATAATCAATGCCAATTGCTCCAGAATTACCAATACCAGTATTGACAGTTAAATCGCGAATGTAGTGGCGAAAGGCAACGTTTCCTGCTCTGGTTCTAATAACTGCTTTGGCTTGTTCTACACTATCAAATCCAGGTGAACTGTCTTTTAGTTTAATAATAGTCCGATCTTTTCCCTGACCTTGAAACGATACACAGCAGCTTTGACCTTTTGAAGACCATTCCAAAGTATCGCTTACCAAATAAGTACCTTCGGGAAAGTAAATTAAGGTTGGTTCATTATAGCTAGCATTGGCTTCGGCTAATGCCTTTCTGATTGCTGGGGTATCGTCTGTTATGCCATCTCCTTTTGCTCCATAATCTCTCTTGATATCGACCCAGCCAATATCATCGGGAAAATTTTTGACGAGTGACCCTGTCGAGGAAACCTCGCCCAAGGAACGCGCGAGTTTGACACTTTGATTCTGCTCTAAACTTACTTTATTTTGATTATTATCTGTCGCCAATACTTCTGCTGTAGCAATGGAAGATAATGATTCTTTTTTCTCTGCCTGTACTACATAAGAACAGCTTGCCACTGGTATTAAAAGTGTGAAAATAGCACTCCAACTAAGCAGTTTTCTACAATAGAGCATAAGCTTTCTAGACCTCTTAGACAACTTTTAGGACATAAAAAATAAACTTAACAATCAAGTCTTAACGAATGTTTTCGGCTAATTTTTCCGAACTCTTTTCCGTTTGAAAACAATTATATACTTCGTAGGCGCAATCGCCTAAATTTTGAATTTCTGAGCTTTTAAATTCAATGCTTAATTGCTGCTTTAATTTCTTTCTATATTCAGAAGGTCTGGCTACAGATTTTTCGACCACTTTCCCTTTGCCAAAAGCTTGACTATTATATTTTTCAATTAATTTAAAGCATTTATCAACATTGCTTTCGTTATGAATAAATTCTTGAAAATTAGTCCCAAATTTATGATTTAGTTTAGTAATTATTTGACCAAAATCACTAATAACTTCTGAAAAATCAGCTACTATAATCTCTTTCTGATAAGGAATTAAAGAAGAGTAAAAATCAATATATTTATTTAATTGATTGCTAATGATATTAATTGAATTATTTAAATTAGTTTCCCCTTGAGAGATAAATCTAATTAGATAAGACATAATAGCATCTTCAGGATCGCGAATCAGCAAAATACAAGGTATTCCTGATTTTGCAGCAGCAATTATTGCTGCGGGATCGTGTAGATGGTGTGCAATTTTTACTTGATGAGGTTGAGACATTTCAAATGCTTTAACAGCAAATGAATTGGCTGAACTAGGAAATCCTTCAATTACAATTTCAGTATCTTTAGCTATCAGACGTTCATGAACAAAACCATACAACAACAATCTTAAAGGAAAAAATATTCTGGGATACTGCGCTAAATAAATACGTGTTTGTTTGCGCCAAATGTAAAACTTTGATTTTAAGTAATTAGTCTTCATATAATTGCCAAATCTATGACAGTGGTTTGGTTTTCTTGCAAGAGTAGCGCGAATATTTTGCTCATAAGGTTACTTATTTCAGCCAATTTGAAAGATCCCGTTTAATTAGGTCTTGAAGCTGCAAAATATCTTCTTTCAATCTATTTTGTAATTTTTGACGGAGTTCTGGGGTGAGTGTGGGCTTGACTAAAGAGTTTCTTTGACTAAGATTAGCAGTAATTTGCTTGCGTAGCTTGGTAGGTATGAGAAACTGGTAAACAGTTTTAATTAAATTTTGCTCTTTAATCAAAGCATCCAAAGTCTGATATTTGGGAATACCAGTGGTATTATACTTGGCAGACATATCGGGAACAAATTGGCTATCTACCCCCAGAAACTGAAAAATATCCTGGGACAATTGTAAAGGATTATCTTGCAAATCTTCATAGAGATAAACTTTAATTTGGTCGCGATCAAAAATCTCAAAGTACCGCTTCAATTGTAGGAAATAACGACTAACATTTACATAGTGAAAACCCCACCACCAATTATTGGTAATGCGGGATTCTTCTGCTTCCAAGGCTGTTTCAAAATCTTGATAAAGCTCAAGTCGATCTCGACAATGATGCAAAAAATTTGAATAGGCTCTTTCAGAAGGATCTCGAACAATAGCAATTAATTTGACTTGGGGAAGATGATACTTGATACGTTCAGCAGCCTTTTCAATATATAAATAAGAAGGAGATGTTTCACCAATAGCTATCTCGTGAGAAACTGCTTGAAAATTTCTTTGATATGTTTCAAGATCGGTTTGAATTCCTTGACGGTATCCTTCTGCAATAGAACCTAAAAAATCTAGTTGCTCCCCCTCAAAAGCAAAAAAATTGGGTTCTTTTTGAGGACTCATATAAATCTGTGGATGTTGCTTGAGATAAGCATTAATTGAAGTAGTTCCAGATTTAGCTGCACCAATGATCAGAAAATTGGGCATAATCATAAAATCACCAATCCAGCCTATTTAAATTTTAATTTTGAACAAAACTCCAGTTAATAAACTGAAATCAGATTGATTTATCAAATTGAAAACCATCTGCAAAAAAGGAGTGATAGAAGCAGTATTTGTGAGAGCGGGAAAAATTCTAGTTTGAAAAAAAGTAGTAGCTATTTTAGTAAAATTTTCATGATAGAGATTTATCATGTTCGCGGTTTCTCAGCAGATTTATCGCTTGAATTAAATAATAATGAAAATATCATCCTTTTTAAAATTCACTTTTTCCCCACTATTGTTATTCCACGAAACAGTAAGAGTTGGCTGGCTATTTTTCTTCTTAAAGAATATGGTAGTTGACCAATAACTTTTTCCCCTGCTCGTAACATAGGTATTGTGACGGTATTCAATGGTATTTTCAAATTATAGCGATCGCGACTTTTGTATAAATTTACTTGAGAAAATCCCACAGTACGAAAAACTTGGTATAATTCGCTCACCGTATATTCTTTAAGATGAAATCCCGTAGCTACTTCATCAAAATATTTAGAAATATCATGAGGACCCGATAAACGATTAGGAGTTATACATATATACACGCCCCCTGGTTTAATAGCCTTATAAATGTTTTTTAGTTGTGTCAAAGCATCATCGGGATGCAAATGTTCCATTAACTGATGACTATAAGCAACATCAATGCTGTTTTCCGCAATGGGAATACTACAGCCATCAGAAATTACAAATTGAAAGTTGGAAGGAAAGTCTATATTTTTGACAATTTCGTTAGAAACATCAATTGCATAAACTTGTTTAACTTTTTTGGCTACTTCCATTGATAAGCCACAATCTCCAGGCCCCACCTCCAAATAGGTTGTGTCAGAACTCAAAAAACTTTTCAATAGCTGCATTCGCTGAGCGACTATCCAAGCAATAGCTTTTTTGGAACTAGATTTAAGAGCTAGTTGGGGATGGAGAGGAACTTTTCTAAAAAGTTCATCATAAAGAGCCGTATACAAGTATTGCCTCTCTTGATGAGTAGAATTACGCAGTTGGGTAGCTAATTCTTTTTCAATTTCGTAATGTTCTCTAATTTGTTCGATTGTTCTTTTTTCGTTTTTAGCAATTTTTATTTTGGGATTCATACAATATTCCTCTTAATTATTAATCGTTCTTCTTTCTTTTCTCTACCTCAACCAAGAAAATAATTTTGTGGAACTACTTAACATCAAATAATTGAAGATATTGTTTGGTTGTGGTTTCCACTTCAAATTGTTTTAGCCAAACTGGGTCTATTTTTTTTGTTTGACCGTCCAATACTGATAATATTGTCTTTGCCAAAGTTTCACTATCACCTACTGGCGTTAACCAACCATACTTGCCACTGTCTAAAATTTCTGCTGGACCACTTGGACAGTCGGTAGAAATAACGGGAGTGCCTAAAGCCATTGCTTCAATTAAAACTGTGGGTAATCCTTCCCAAGCAGAAGATAAGACAAATGTCGCAGCACGAGCCATATATGGGTAAGGATTCTGAACGTAGCCAAGAAAAGCAACATCTTCTTGTAAACCTAGTTCTTCGACTAAGGCTTCTAACTGCGAGCGTAGTGAACCCCACCCCAAAATTACCAAGCGCGCCGAACGCTCTTTTTTCACTAAATCAAAAGCACGGATCAGGGTCGGAAAATCTTTTTGTGGGAATAACTTACCTACCCCCAAAATTATCGGACAATCATCGGCAACAAACCAAGGATGTTCTATTGCAGCTTGAGATTTAGTTTGTAGTTCGCTACTGATAACTGGATTATAAATAGAGCAAATATGTTCTAAGGGGAGACCAGTAAACTGAGCGAGATCTTTTGCTGCTTCTTGAGAAACAGCCACAATACTGTCCGCCAGTGGATACAGATACTTAACTAAAATAGGAATTAATAGCTTCCTAGTCTGACTGGTCTGTTGAATCGCGCGGGATATGGTGTTGTGTTCGGAAACTACGATCTTTGTAGACCCACCCGACAGAAATTTCGCACCTATGGCAATCTCGTTAGCGTAGTGCATACCTGAGAGAATAACTAGCGGCTTTTTTTTCTTTAGGTAGCGACTTAAAGACCATAGCTTACCCAAAATTCCCCTGGCTCCCAAGTCTACTAACTTTACTTGAGACGGGATTTTCCCAAGATGAGGACCCCATGCTCTACCTAAAACCAAGTCAACTTGAATACCCTGTTTTGCTATTCCTTCAGCTAGATTAAGCATAACTCTCTCAGCACCGCCCCCACCTAGGTAGCTGAGAAATAAAGCAATGTGAGGTGATTTTTTAACCATAATATATTATGTTAGTCTTTCCATAAACAAAAATAAGTAAGCAAAAAAGTAACTACTCATCCTTTTGATTGCTCGATCCTTAAACTACTTCAGCCTAATTTAATCAAGGTAGAGAGAGGGCTTCAAGTGTGGTTTGAATTTTGGCATCGGTGAATTAGGGTGTGATTGAAAAATCAGCGATCGCCATTAATGAACTAAACTTTTATCCATGACCGTGAGAGAGCGACTCACCATTGCCCTCTCTCACAGTGTTGACAAATCCGAGCCAACAAAATGTAAAGAAATAATGTATTTGGAACTGGATAATCATTTAGAATTTTTCAAAACTACCAAATCTTGTAAATCGTCGATAACCCCATCTTTAATATCGACAATGTCCCCAAAATCTTGCCAATTTTGATAAATGTATTGTTTAGAATGATAAGTTAGTCCATAAATTTCATCTTCATCAGCAGCATTGGGATTGACTAACTCAGTTTGTAGTTTAGTACCAGAAGTTCGTTTAAAAATAAAATTTTTTTCAGCAAGTCGCTTAGTCAAATTGTTAGATAAACCCAAACGGTCATCTCTATTAGCACCATGTTTCCCAAGAACAGTAATTAAAGCAATTCCATCTTGACGTAAAACACGCTGTAATTCTTGAAGCCAACTAAACTGTAGTTTTTCACTGAGATGGGTAAAAACTGAGACAGAGTAAATTAAGTCAAAGGTATTTGATTCAAAAGGCAAAGGAGGATGAAATTTTGTGTTGTAAAAAGTCCTTGAATGATAGTTGTGAGATAGCCATTCAATTAAATTAGGATTGGGATCGCATCCTGTGAAGCTAATCTCATCGTACTCACTAAAATACTGAGCTATTCTACCTGCACCACAACCAAAATCTAAAACATTTTCCACATCTGTTATTTTCTTATTAGCAGTTTTTAAACCTTCTCTCAAACTTTTGGCAATTCGTTCTCCCGATTCAACATAACTTGGGATTGAAGGTCCAGAAGTAATTCTTCTCAGATTAACTGGTGGAATAGGTTTTGCCCAACCAGTGTTATTTTTGTAAGCATAAATAAATAGAGGATCGATAATATTTTGTAGTGCGATGTATGTAGGGCGAATAGTTCTAATCAGAGGAGTTTTTTTTAGAGAAAGCCAAAGCTTAGAATTTTTAAATTGCATGATGTTATACTACAAAAGAAGTATTTTTTTGCTCAAACTAACTAACTTGAATTATATAATTTGTTTGATTTTTGATCTGCAATTTTTCTTACATTTATTACTTTCTTTGTAAATCTTCTCGGCAACCTTCTCAAGTAGTTGAATTTTCTGCTTTAAGAAAGACTGTGATTAGCTAACACTACTTCTTGATAACTACCAGATTTGATAATTTTTCCTTTTTCCATTAAATAAATGCGATCGCAATGTTCTACAGTAGTTAGACGGTGAGCAATAATAATTATGGTTTTTTGACCGCTCAAAGATTTAATTGCTTCAGTGACTAAACTTTCTGTTTCGTTATCTAAAGCAGCAGTTGCTTCATCCAACACTAAAATTTCTCTTTCGTGATAAAGTGCGCGAGCAATCCCAATTCTCTGACGCTGACCACCCGATAAACGGACTCCTCGCTCACCCACAAAGGTTTCTATTCCATTGGGAAGTTCGTCCACTAACTCTTGTAATTGTGCAGCTTTGATTGCTTGATACAATTTCTGATAATCAATTAAATCTTCTGGTACGCCAAAAGCAATATTTTTTCTAATTGTGTCTTCGATCAGGAAAATTGATTGAGGTATGTAACCAACCATATTTTGCCAAGAACGCAAGTTATCGTAAATCGAGTCCCCATCTACTGTAATATTTCCTTGCTGGGGTATTAGTAAACCTAAAATAACATCTACTAATGTAGTTTTCCCTGCACCAGATTTACCAATTAAAGCGATCGATTCACCTTTTTTCAAGCGTAAAGAAATGTCTTTTAAAGCAAGCTCATTAACATTAGGATAGCAATAACTAATCTTATCAAGAAGAATCTGATTTCTAAAAACAATTGTATTTTTATCTTGATAGCTACCTATAGTTTTGGGTTGATAGCTTTCCTGTTTGGTCGATTTTAGCTTTTGAAGATCGAAGTATAGTTTATCAAGTACAAACTTGGAACTCTGTAATTTACTAATTCCATTTGCCAAATTAGTTATTGAAGGAATGAGTCTAATTGAGGCTATGGCAAAAACACTCAGCACAGAAGTAAGCCGATCAATATCTTGTTGGCTATAAAGCAAAAACACAGAAGTAAAACCAACTAAAAAGATAACTAACAATGTCTCGATTAAAATGCGAGGACACAGCTTAAATGAGTGAAAAGCACCAGATGCATCAGCATAAATTGTAGCTTGGCGATCTATTTGCTCCTCAAAATAATGCTCGCAACCAATTACCTGCGTTTCTTTGATACCTCCTAAACCATGATTAACACTACGAATAATTTCTTCATTTGATTCAGACAACATTCTTCCCCAACGAACTACTTTTTGTTTGAATAAATTAAGCAAAAAGATTAAAGGAAGACCCATTAATAGCAAGGAAATTAAGGCAAGGGAACTGGTAGTTCCAAGTAATAATGCTAGAAATAAAATAACTATTAGATTAGAAATTGATATCAGAAAAGTATGTATAATTACATTAAATCTTTGAGTTTCTCCTATAATATTATGAATAATACTAGCACTACTTTTGTTGAGATGAAATGTATAAGAAGCGTACAAATAAGCGTGCATCAATCTATTAGTTAGCTTTACTTTTTGTTTAGAAGCAAATATAAAAACATAACTTTGTACGTACCAACTAATTAATGATTTAATGCAGAAAACAGTAATAATAAACAAGCCTAGCAAAGCAATAAACCGCCTCTGGTCTTGAAAACCAAAATACTGATAAATTTGATTAAGAATATGATTATCAGTAATGAAATCTGGGTTTCCAGATAAACTGATAAATGGACCAATTAGACTGATGCCAAAGGTTTCTAATATAGATACCCCAATAAATAATAAAATTAAAATTATTAGTTGGCTATTGCTGGCAGGAAGAATATACAGAAATTTGACCAAATATTTAATCATCTCTTTGCTTTAAACAACTCCTTGGATTAATTCTTTGATTAAACTTTTCCATTTCCAACTCAACCAACGACCCATTTGCACATAACATTGCGCTTTATCTTGCCAGCCCATTTGTACTCTTTTGATCGCTAGTAGATATTGGAAAAACAGTTTCCACTGTGGCAAAATAATTTTCTTTCTGTTCTTGGGATCGAACCAGATAGCTAGCTGCTGATAGCCACGACTTTTTTTTGTAGATCGAGAAGTATTCTCGTGATAGCGAAAAAAGAATAGATATTCAGGTATTTCATAAAATTCTCCCAGTAAGAGTAATTCTGCGCCCAATGCTAATTCAGACCAAACATAACTACCTATCAAAGGAGTCTTTGCCAAAGCACTTGACTTAATCAAGGCAAAACATTGATTGGCATGAGTAAAACCTCTTTTATACCAAAGATCGTGATACTCTTTAAAACGTTCGCGAGGTTTCGAGGAACGAAGATTCAAGAGATTTCCTCGTTTTCTAAGAGGTTGACCTTTTTCATCAATACAAACTTCCCTTGTATAGCATACAACTACAGAAGGTTCACTGTCTAATACTGCAACACAACGCTCTAAAAATTCTGGGGCTATGAGATCATCATGGGCAGCCCACTTAAAATATCTGCCTGAAGATAATTCAAAAGTTCGATTATAATTGCCCGCAGCACCAATATTCTTCAAGTTGCGATAATAACTTATTCGTTTGTCTCTATCAGCATATTCTCGACATATTCCTTCTGTGTTATCTGTTGAAGCATTGTCTGAAATAATCAACTCAAAATCTGTAAAAGTCTGAGCTAAAATCGAATCTAATGTTTCTCTCAGATATTGTTCGCCGTTATAAACAGGCAACCCGATACTCACATATGGATTGTTAACAGTACTCATTTTAAATTTCCTTTTGTAAGACAAAAAATATTTATTAGGCAATTATCAATTAATAGTTAGCATTGATTAATTTGTTGGTTTAGCTGATTTTTTTAGCCATTTTTGTGTAAATACTTCTATTTCTTGATCGCTATAAAAATGCTTTGTATACTTAGAATCATACATTTTGTCAATGTATGAATCAGGAACTATAATTGATTTCAATAAATCTGTATACGTGTCAGCATATTGTTTTCGTTGTCCTACGTTAGCATTGTCTAAAACAAAATTATTAATTCCTAAAAATTCGGGAATTACTTTTTGGGAACATTCATTCAATTTTTCCAATTTTAATAGTAGTAAATCGGCATAATCACCACGATAAATTTTATATCCTTTTGACTTGGGAAACTCACTAGCAAAAACATCAATTTCTAAAGCGCGCTTTGGTTCGTCATCAAACCAAGTTAGAGGAATGTCATGAGGGTATTTTTCCCAGAAACAACGAGCAACTTCTTGTAAGTAAGCCTTTTTATTGGAGAAATCATGCTCTTTTTTCTCTACGAACCAGTTTAAAGTCTGAAAAAAAGCAGAAATGTTTCTAGATATTGGCTCTCTGACTATGGTTATTATCTTGCATTTTTTATTTTTAAGATAATTTTTATCCAGTTTATTTTTCAGTAAACTGCTTCTCCAAATTTGATTTTTAAACGAATCAGGAAAGTTAATAAAATCGCCGTAAGTATTACCGACATATTTTTCGACAAACTCAATTCCTTCTTGAGTAAAATAATATACTCTATGAAGAACAAATTTTTTATCCAAACCTAATTTATAGAAAGTTTTAAAGATAGTTGAAGAGCCAACTTTTCCCATTTGATATAAAATAATACGTTCTTTGCCTTGTAGTTCTGCTTGCCAAAATCTATAGTTAAATTTCAAAAAATAAATTTTTTCTTGTAAAAAAAAATTGATTCTTTCCTGAATTTTCGGCTTTTTATTTTTCATATTTTTGTTAACTGAATTAAGATTGATAATTGAATTGCAATCGACTGTATTTGAACTGCAATTAATTTCAATGCATTGCAATTGTTAGATTGAGGCGATAGTTACATCACCGAAACTGGCATCGTAACGATGAGCCAATAGAGCAACCGAACCACTGGCAAGATCTGATAATCCTTCGTTTTTCTGTACATCCCATTCAGTAGGCTCTGATGTACCTAGTTCCCAAGTTTTTAGGCTATAAAGTGAACCTGTTTCAAGAGTTTCTACTCTCATCTTAAAATTATAGGTAAGACCAACATCAAGTGTTTTACCACTATCGTCTTTCCGATCATTATTATCGCCTTGAATTTCTAAGCTATCGCCTTTGTACCAACCAATTGCGCCCAGAGGAAGAAATCCTGTTTTTGGTTGTCTGCCTGATATAGGATAGTCTGTATGTCCTTGCCAGCGCATTAAAAAACCGACTCCAGTTCCTCTGCCTGCTGCACCGTTTAAAGTTATGGGAACTGTAATTTCATAGTCTTCCCAAGCAATATCACCAATGCCTATTAGGCGATCGTAACCAGGCTCAACTGTGCGAACAGTGTCTCCTTCAATAGCCCATTTTCCATCTATTACCTGTGCTACATCTTGAATCTCCTCAACAGAACTCCAGTCAATAGAATACTCCTGAGACCAAACATTTCCCGCTTCATAATCTATGCTTACTGTCTCAGTAGAGATATTTCCTGCATTATCAATAGCTTTCAGTGTTACAAGATCGTCGGTAGATGAACCATCCAAGTCAGCATAGGCTATGTCAACGTTAAAATCTCCTCTCCCATTTAATCTTCCTCCCCCACCAATAGTCAATGGAATTTCGCTTCCACCATTAAGAGAATAAGTCAAAGATGCTACTCTCCTATGGTCGGGAATATTTCCCAAAATATTAACCCAATTTTGTGGTTGCCCAATTTGACCGAAAGTTTGGTCTAAGCCGTACCAGATGTCAATAACTGGTCCATCTCCTTGGGGAACAACATTCTCCACTATAAGATCTACTGTTGCTTCGTTTGAAATTGCGCCGAGATTGTCTTGTACGGTATAGCTAAAGCTATCGTTGCCAGTAAAATTGGGATTGGGAGTATAAGTAACTGTTTCTGTAACAGTACTAATATTTACGTTACCGTTACTGGGATTGTTGATAATATTTAAGTTACTAAAATCAAGACTACCATCAGTGTCATTATCATTACCCAGAATATCAACGGTGATGGGAACATTTGCTTCAGTCGTAGCAGTATCATCGCTAGCTATTGGTGGTAGGTTAGAACCTCCTGAACCATCATTCAGGGTGATGCTGACAGTAGCTGCTGTAGAGATTGCTCCTTGCTCATCGGCTATTGTATAGCTAAAACTGTCGTTACCACTAAAGTTATCTGGGGGATTGTAGATTAATCGATCGTCACTGAGGTTGCTAGGAGTCCCTCTATCATCGAGACTGATACTACCTCCTTCTGTCGAAGTTGTCTCAAAACTGTTGATGTTCAAAAGATCATTTTCGGGGTCATTATCATTATCAAGAACATCAATGGTGATGGGAGTATTTACTTCAGTGATGGCAATATCATCGTTAGCTATGGGTGATTGATTTGTGACTCCTCCTTCGTCTTCATCTTCGGGAACAATGGGTGCTGCAGTATTGAAAAAATAGTCAACCTGACTAGTAAAGGCTGCACCAATATTACCCACAAAAGTTCCCACTGAATTGACTTCTAAATCCTGGGTAAAGCTTCCTGCGGTTGTCCAGTTTGCTCCATCACCAGAATATTCCAGACTCCAAACATCTCCTTGTCGGTTGACCCGTAAGTAGGAAGCCGAACCAGCAGCCACTCCCACTCTGATTCTTCGTTTTGATTTACCATTGATGGTTCTACCAGCAAAGACGTTTAATTGACCATCATCGTAAAAGACATCGAACCGCAGCCAGTTATTGTCATCTTGTTCGACAAAGATTCCCTGCATCTGTAAAGACTGTGATGGTTCTGAGGCAAACTTAACTTCAAGCTCGAAGTTGGTATCTGTTGCTGGCTGCATTACTCGAACTGCGCTTTTATTTGTTTTCCAGACATTATGGGTAGTGCCATCAGGTACAGATAATTCTAGATAAGCATCTCCTGTTCCTAATCCAGTTAAGTCGAATGAACCATCATCCAATGGATTCACAAATGTCCATTGATTATCTAAATTATTACTGTTAAAATCGTCAGACTCAAACATCATTGATTGCTCCTAGTTGTTTTGTTTCTTTAATGTAAGAAATTAATCTAAATTTTCTTGAAACAAGATTTGATTGGGTTCTTGTAAATTGCTTTTAAACACTTGTTATAAACTCAGGCATAAAATTCATCTTTTCAACCATTGTGCGAATTTCATTTTTGTATATGGGATTCATGATGATGACAATATCTGGTTGATAATCGAGTAAAAACTTAGGTGTTACTATTTGTTGCCCAGTACCAGGAATAAATTTGCCTTCTTTGTTGGGATTGATATCTACTACATATTCAATTTGCTGTTGTTCTTTGAGAATGTTTAAAAAGGTAACTCCTTTAGAACCTGCTCCCCATAAGACTACACGTTGATTTCTACTAGCAATTTCTTGTAATTTAGTTTTCCAATAGTCTACTTTTTGCTGAAACTTGTTACTAAAAGTGGCAATGTCATTTTTTAGTTGGTTTAAAGCTTCAGTTTGCTTTTCTGGTAGGTCTTGATTTTCTTGATTGGGAACAGCTTCTAAACATAAAAATTGACCGCGATATTCTTCTTTTGTTTCTGTAACTTGAAAGCCGCAACGAGCAAAAGCATTAGATAAAGAAACAGGACTAAAATAGCAACAATGCTCATAAATAATATCCCAAATAGCTAAATTATGGAAGGTATCCAAAGCATTTGGCACTTCAAAGAAAATTTCTGGCTTATAGAGATCGCCAATATTTTGTCTCAGAGTTGTCAGAAAACTTACTGGATTGGGGATGTGTTCTAAAGTATGTCGGCAAACAATCAAATCACTTTGATAGTGGGCATAATTTTCGGAATAGTAGTCTTGAATAAATTCCACTTGATATTGGTCATGTTCTGGTCGATAAACATAGGTGGGGTCAAAACCGATACCGTAATTGTTGCCTTGTTGACATAGTAAGAGCAGAAAGTCTCCTTTGCCTGAGCCAATTTCGATAATTTTTTTATTGTACAGATTGTGTTTTTTTACCAACCTCTCGGCTAAAGATTGGGCATAACTTTGAAAGCGGGGAGAAAAATCCAAAGAACATTCGTAATCCTCTGTATAATCAAGTTTTGCTCGATCAAAAGCCGTATTACCAATAAAACCACAGGTGGGACAAAAAGCCAATTTAATGTCTCCTTTGGCGCAGTTACGGGCTGCTTGTCGTTCTCTCCACAGCAGATTACAAAAGACTGGCAGATCGGATAATTCAAAAAACACTTCTGGATGAGAAGCTGAACAGACAGGACAGGATTTTTCGATGATTTGATTCACTTCGATCTAAGCTCCACTGACGGTAAAATAATTTATGTTGCTGGCTTCGGTAATGGTGCAATTTCCAATAAGATGCCACTTCTTACCAGAAAAAAAGTCGAAAGGGCGATCGCAATACTCAGCCAAAAATTGGTTGAATTGAGATTGGTGTGGTTTCCAGTGGCTAAAAAGCTTTGCAACGCTCCTGCGGGAAAAACAATACCTACGCCAAGTAAGAGGCTACACAGCATTAATTTTCCTCGAAGCATGAGGCTCAATAGCCCCAACAGTGAGCCTAAAGGAGCAAAAACTAGAAGGTAATAGAGGATTTTGTAGCTCAACATACCCTCATAACTAAAGCGAGTTAGGAATGATTTTGCTAAAAAAGCAGCTTCAGGCATTAATTGCCAGGAGTATATTCGGTTCAACTCATCAATGTAAATCTTGACGACCGAATCATCGTAGGCGATCGCTAGACGGTGATAGTTGGTATCTTGAAAAACATCAGGTATTAAAAACTCGACATTAGTGCCGTTTTCTCCTGCTAAAGGAGTACGTAGACGGAAAACCAAGTCTTTGTCTTCTTGTGCGAGGGTAAAATTGCGATGATAGGGATCGCTGGAAAGGGAAATAATGCGGGCAGGACCAGTTTGTTCTGGTTTAGCAGTGGCAACGATCGTGCAGAGGGTAAATTGGGAAGTCCGACGAATTTTGGAACTTATCAAGCTAGAAGGAATTGGTGTTGCTAGCCATTGACTATCAGTTACATAAACTGCTTCTTTAGTTCGCTTTGCTTTGCGCTCTGAAAATGAATGTCCTTGCCAAGTCAATGCAGGAAGTTTCCCTGTGCTGTCTCGATAACCTCCTTTTGCCGATAATTGGTAAAAAGCGATGAGAGAGTTTGGGGTAGAGAGCGCAAAACTTCCTTCAGTAAAAAAGTATTGGACATCTTCTTCAGAAAAAGGACGATCAAAAATTGCCAATCGATCTATATAGCCTTGCCACGGGCGATCGCCTGTTGCTTCATTGCCTAATACTAGAGGAAAATTAGTATTCCAATTATCCAGAGTGGTGGCATTCGATAAAGGTATCGTCACCCATACCATCATGATGAGGTAGCTAATCAGGCATAGTACCAAATATCTCGGCTTGAGAAATTTTCTCGACCTCGTGAAAGAATCTGATAAGTAAAAGTGCCATAAAATTAAACTCAAACAACCGAGAAATCCTCCTAAACCATTAGCAATAATATCTGCTTTGGTAGAAAATCTCCCAGAGAGAAATAGCTGCAAAACTTCAATTATGGTAGAAAGGCTAACGCTAATACCCAAAACTGCTAAAATTTTCTCGATCCCGCTCCTATTTTTCAGTTGCATCAGCCAGGAACAACTAAAGCCAAAAGGAATAAATAGCAAAATATTAACTATAAAATCCAGGGGATTGGAAACATGATGAAAACCTTTAGTAATCTCTTGAATTGACAATTTTTCAGGGGAAAAATCAAAGGGAAATAGAGTTACCGCCAGTATCAATAGCAGACTGATAATGACAAAAAGCTTAGCTCGCTGTAGCATTATTTTCTTGGGAACTACTTATCAGTACCCAACCAAAAATTTTAGGTTCTCTAAAGTAATTACTTTATACTTTTGAGTTTGCAGACTGCTCTCCAACACTTTGACGATGCATATCTTGTAACCAGTCAGTAGTATTTTCCTCCCAGGTTTTCCAAGGTGCGTTTCCTGTTGACCACAAACTTTCTAATAAACGCTTATCCCGTAAAGTATCCATGCATTGCCAAAAAGAGTCATGTTTATAAGCCATTAACTGTCCATCTTGAGCCAATCTTTCTAAGGGAGCTTTTTCCCATTGGGTATCATCATCTTCTATATAGTCATATACTTCAGGTTCTAAGACAAAAAATGCCCCATTAATCCAGCCTTCTCTGGTTTGTGGCTTTTCTGAAAACTCGACAATTTGATTCCCTTCTAAGTCCAAATGACCGAAACGAGCAGGGGGACGAACTGCGGTTAGAGTAGCTAGTTTGCCGTGAGAGCGATGAAAATCTAATAAATCGTGAAGATTAATGTTAGACACCCCATCTCCCCAAGTCAACATAAAGGTTTCATTTCCCATGTAGGGTATGAGACGTTTGATACGACCACCCGTGTTGGTTGTTAGCCCAGTATCAATCAAATCCACTGTCCAATCTAGTTTAAAGTTGCCATGGGTTTTGACTTGTCCCATACCTAAATCGACGGTCAAGTTACTGTTTAAAGAGCAATAATCCACCATGTACTTTTTGATCGCTGCTCCTTTATAGCCTAGGGCGATCGCAAAATCTTTAAAGCCATAGTTGTAGTAATGCATCATAATATGCCACATAATTGGCTGTCCGCCTATTTCCACCATAGGTTTGGGCTTAGTTTCTGTTTCTTCTGAAATTCTAGTTCCTAACCCACCAGCAAGAATTCCTACTTTCATCACAGTTTTCCTCTTAATTTAATTTAGTAAATATCTAATTTTTGATAAATGAGCTACCAAAGTTTTTGCGCCAATATTGTTCGACCAATAAATAACTTAAACTTTCTGCTGTAATAATGTTTTTGTTCACCATAATTTCACCAATTAACCCCCCATTATCTGTTTGATATTTGAGTGTTTGCTTCAGTTTTACTGGAGAAACCAGGCTTTTTTCGAGCATAATTTGCCCTAGCTTTATGTTTTGATTACTAAGAACTTTATTAAGTTGAGATGACGATACAAAGTTGTTTTGAACTAAAATTTCTCCTATTTTTAGTTCGGGATGTTTTTTTTGTTCCAGTAAAGCCTCTTCTAAAAAATCTTTAGTGATTATATTTTGTTTAACTAAGATTTCTCCTATTTTGCTATATTTTTTAGTATCTAAAGTTGCCAAATCTAAGATAATATTTTCCTGTGTTAAATCTCGTTTCACTTTCTGTAGCTTACGTTTGTAAGGAGTTAGTAACTGCTTAATTGCCAAGTACATAAAAGGAGGAATTGTCTTGCCGTAACGCCTCCAAAGACGACGTGGCTCTTGCATTAAACGATATAACCATTCAAAGCCAAATTCCCTAACTAAACGAGGGGCTCTCTTTTGCAAACCAGCATAAACGGCGAAAACTGCACCAACTCCAATCATCACACCATTAATTTTGTCTTTGTGATGTGCAATCCAATTTTCTTGCTTTGGACAACCAAGACAGACAAAGATCAATCCTGCACCACTACAATTGATCTTTTCAATCAAAGCCTCATCTTCTTCTGTAGTTAAAGGATAAAAAGGTAGAGGTTCTATTCCTGCAATTGATAACTGAGGAAACTCTTTTTCGAGTTTTCTTTTCATTGAGCCAAGAACTTCTGGTGTTGAACCTAAGAAAAAAACACTGATATCTGTGACCGAAGCCAATCGACACAAATTCACAAAGACATCCATCCCAGCTACACGATTTTGATTACGGAATCCCATTAGTCTTAGCATCCAAACTAAAGGCATTCCATCAGGAGATACAATATCTGCTTTTTCAAGAACTCTAGCAAAGTGCAGATTCCAATACGCTTCCATTAGCATATGGCTATTTGCCAAGTAAACTACTTTGCTTTGATGTTTTTTAGCCCAGGTTAAGATGAGCGAAACCTGTTCTTCTAAACGTAAACTGGTAACTGGTGAACCCAGTATATTAGTAATGGGAATCGACATTTTCATGATGACAAACAACTTGCTTAATTATTTTGCGAAAAGTGATGATGTCTCAAAAGACGGCATGACTTTCCAATTGCTTCCTATACCTTATAGGTATAAAATTGTGCGTAATTCACTTTTTATATATAGTTACAATTATTTAATAAGATTGCAGTTTTTTTAAGGAAATAGAATTAAATATTGCTTTAATTAGAAGCTAATAATCTTAACAATTATTACTTGAATTTGTAATAACCTTTTCTGCTTACTCGATAACTAAATTCACTAATCGAAGGATTACGATTACTGGGATCGAAAGTTTTGTCTGTTTGTTGCCAATCTTCTCTTTTCGCTAGCCTGTAACTTAGTTCTTCTTGATTTCTATGGGAAAGATAAAGCCACATCCTACCGTGTGTGCGACAAAAAAATTCTTCTATCCAGGTTTTATTGTCTAGACAGGTAGAACTTTGATTAGCTAAAAAAGAAGCTTTTTTGGCGGATATTTGCAAATTTCTCCGCATTTCCCCAGCATTTTTATAGAAAAGATGGTACTTTGGACTACCTAATCGCCATAACCTTGTTTCACAAAAGGGACATGAAAAACTTTTAACTTTTTTTCTTTTGCTTCTTTTATTACTCATGCAACTTGGCTTTTTACCCTTAGTTTAATTTTTTTATTAATTAAATTTGCTGATTCCTTGGAGAAGAAGCAACAATCAAAACTAATTGTTGCTCGCTAGCTGATTTAACGACGATCGGTGGACAATAAACGCCAGAACAGTAATCAGTATAAAAGGCTCTCGCGCTCTTCTCTTGGAGATAGAAGATATCGAAAGTCTCTAACTTGATTAAATCAGCATTGGAAAAGCAAAAATCTACTATGTAATTGAACCGATAAGGCGATAACTGGTAACTGTTTTAACGTCAGTTCGGATTAAGACATTAGATTTATCCTGTGAAGATTTTGTGAAGACGAGGAATTGCGCTATACACAAAACAATCAACGAAGAATTGAGGTATTAACCAAAGGTCAGACTTCACGTCTTCGTTGGGAGTTGAAACTCAGCAAAGCTTTCTGAGAGTCTGTCTTCTGGGGGTTTTCTGGGAGCTTAGTACTATTCATAGCCTTAAAGAATCGCGATGTTGACGAGCAACCCACGTCGTTGAGGTTACGCAAGCGTCCGACTTAAACTTGCGAGGTCTCTCCTTAAAAGCCACGAACTTGCCGAACGAGAGAGTTATAACGAACGTGGCGGAGTCCCGTCCCATCATCAGTGGGATAATATCAAGCAGAATCGAGTTAATCTGTGACTTTTCGGTTATTCTGTTTTTTAATTGTTAAAACATTGATACCTCTGAACAATAGGACTTTAAAACCAGCATATAATCTGGTCTTTAGCTATCACCCGAATGCCAGACTAATTTAATCTCGTGAGCTTCTTACTTGATTTAGTTTATTTGTACTATTTGTAAGGACACAGTAATCCCATCATTACGACTTACTAAAGTGCACTCCAGGTGTCTTCTCTAGCAAACCGCTTTTTGACGGGAGCAAATGCTCTCTGGCTTAGAGCATATTTTACTCCCGTGTTGACTGTTTCTTCTGGAAAATTTAGTCCAGCCTAGAAAGAGTTATCAGGATAGTATTTTTGGTTACAGAGTTTCTCAGATAAGTGAGAGACTGCTTAAGGCACCGATTACTTGTTGGTTCTTTAATTATACTTATTGTTGATTTCTAAGGTTACTTAGTTTTTAGAGCAGACAAGATATAACATTATTAATTCATCCCTATACTCTTCAAAAAAGAAAACCTCTATCACAAGATTGATGTTATTTAGTTGGTATTATTGAGTTGATAATACTGAACTTACTCTTTAAAAGTCAATACCTAATTTTGTCAAAAGATTAAATTAATTGTGAAAAAAAAGATAAGCTTTACAATTCAGACATAAATACAAAAATATTCTGGCAATTTGCCAATAGTATTTTGTTGTTTTGATAAAGATCGATCGATAATATTTATTGTTTTTGTAAAGTACAACAATTCCGAAGATCTTTTAATAAATTTATTAAATGTCGTCTTCGGACATCTTTATTTAGCTTCACCTCCACTATTTTGTGGTTAATACCGATTTATTAGTTATTTCAACTTAGAAGTCAATCGGGAAGAACTAGAGAGAATAGACACAATTGAGAACAAAAGACTATGAGATTTTTCGGCGTTGTTAAAAAAACAAGTATTGTAGCAAAGGGAAAGGTGTTGTAATCAACTAAATTTCTATACCAAACTTGTACTTGTTAATCTATCAATCCGATCTTTGTATAATTGTCTTGATGCTATTCATCTGCGGTAATCGCTCAACACCATTAACCTATCTGATGGATAGATTTTTTGTCTTTTTTCTAAATTTGTCCGAACCCTTGTCAATCAAAAAATCCACAAAAATTTATACGTTAATCTTCAAATAATTTAAAAGTTAAAACATAAATATTATGTTTTGTTACAAAAACAACATTTGTCTGACTATCAAACATCAATTTAACTAATTTCTTAATCTTTTATTCAATCAACTCAAACCAATGGAAGTAGATAAATATACTCAGATAGAGCCACTCGCTCAAAATTATGAATCAGAAGAGGGAGGATTAAATTTAGCTGGTTTCAAAGACAAGATTCTGCGACAGATTCATGTTGTCTTGGGAATCACTATTGCCATATCTTCTTTAGCTTTTTTAAAAGCAATCAACCGTACACCTACTTATCAAGCTGATTTTGAAATACTTTCAGAACCCGTAACGATTGAAACCAAAGTTACTTCTTCTGGTGCACAGTCACGGGAAACTAGGGAGGAAGTTACGGCAGTTACTTTAAACGAGGTACAATTAAAAACCTTAAAAAGTCCTCGGATTATTGCATCGGCAGTAGAGGAGCTTGAAAACAAATATCCAGGAATAAACTACGGCTCTATTATTAACACACTGTCTTTAACCGCTAATACAGAAGGAACGATTTTAGAAGTTCTCTACAAACATAGCGATCCCGAACAAGTCGAAGATGTTTTACAGGCTCTCACAATAGCTTATTTAGATTACAGTTTGCAAAGAAGGCAATCTGGAATTAATCGAGGACTAGAATTTTTAAATCAGCAAATTCCTAAGATACAAGCTACAGTTGATGAACTCAATCAACAATTACAACAATTAAGAACAAAGCATAATTTTATCGAGCCAAAAATTCAAGGTACTCAAATATCTGCAAGAATTGATAACTTAATTGTCAAGCAAATTGAACAAAAATCTCAATTAAAAGAAGCTCAAAGACTAGCCAATCTTGCCACAACAGAACTAGACAGACAGTCTGCTACCTCCACTACCGCAATGGAAATTGGGACTAATCGATACAATCAATTACTAACTGATTTAAAACAGGTAGATCATCAAATTGCCCAAAAGTCCGCTATCTTTTCGCCTCAAAGTTTTGAAATTCAAACTTTACAGGAACAGAGACAGGCTGTAATTGCTTTAATAGATCGAGAAAGAACCACGATTCAACAAAAAATTAATAATCAAATTGAATTGCGACAAGAACAATTTGATACTGTTAGTAAAGAAATTACAACTATGCAACAAGAACTTCAAGAATGGTCGGGGGTTACAAGAGAATACGAAACTATCGAGCGACAAATGACAGTAACAGTAGAGCAGTTAAACGAGCTTCTAATTCAAAGAGAAGCTTTACGATTAGAAGCTGCTCAAAAAGAGGCTCCTTGGAGATTACTTACTCCAGTAAGAGAAGCGCGTTCTGATGCTGCTAGTAAGATTAACTATGTAATTTTAGGCTCGTTTTTGGGCTTATTAGTTGGGACGGGCGCAGCACTCATCATAGATCAATATCAAAATTTGGTTTACAATTCCCATGAAGTTAAAGAAATTACCAATCAACCCGTATTAGGAATTATTCCATTCGATTCTTCTAATTTCAATCATTCCGATAAAAAATTACCTTTTCAAAAAATAATTAATTTAGTTCAACCATCAGAAAAAGAACAAAAATCATCGCAAATTCAACTCTATCAAGAAAGTTCTCCTTTAAGCAATCTTTCGACTCCATCTATAGAAGCTTTTCGGTTTTTAGGAGCTAATTTAAGTTTGTTTGAAGTCAAACAACAAAAATATATTCGTTCCTTAATCGTTACTTCTGCAATTTCTGGTGAAGGAAAATCTACTGTAGTAATCAATCTAGCCCAAGCAAAAGCTGTAATGGGAACTAGAGTCTTGGTTGTTGAGGCTGATATGCGTAGTCCTACCAGATTGAGTAGCAGCATGATGTCAAAACCACATTATGGTCTTAGTGATTTTTTATCGTGTGATGATATAAGTATCAAACAAATTATCAAAAAATCTTGCTTGGAAAAAAACTTATTTATAATATCTTCTGGAAGTATCAGTCATAATGAAGATACCAGCAAACTGTTAGCCTCGCCAAAAATGCGAATTTTGATGGAACGACTCAAGCAATATTTTGAGTTAGTAATCTACGATGTGGCTTCAGTTGTTGATTATGCAGATGTCAGTTTACTTGCTAGCAAAACAGATGGAGTTATGTTCGTCACTGGTTTGGGTAAGCTACAGGCTTTAAAATTAAAAGAAGCAATGGATCAATTAAATATATCAAGAATTCCTGTTTTGGGTGTTGTGATTAATAAAGTGACTGCCAATATATAGTAGAGACGCGACTCCGCGTATAAGGTTCTGAACTTGTTTCAGGACACAGTACCTCAAATAAGAGGTTTCTACGACTCGGTGACTTAGTTAATTTCACGCCTATTAGTTTTTGAGCAAACCCTAAATAGATTTTTCTTGGCACTGGATCAAACCCCAAAAAAATTCTATCTATAGTCTAGCAATACGCAAGAAAGTTAGGACATTTTTTAAACTGCTACATGAAACACTTGCTACTAAAGAAGCCAATCGTCTTATTGTCCCGACCTAAATCTTGTATGGCTATATCTGCTCATTGACTACTCCCCATGCGTGAACGCAGGGGATTCCTCGACCAGAAAAGTAGTCGAGTTACACTGAAGATGAGGATTCCATCTCACTCCAGAGGGTCTAGCCATAAGACCGACTACTGGGATTTCTCCCAGATACTTTGCGCGGATATTGGAACAACCAACCCCGTCTCTATGCCATCTAAACCCGCAAGAGCATCGATACTCTCTGTTTTTGGATTTATTTTTTTGGCGACAAGATAAACATTCTTGGCTAGTGTATGCTTCGCTAATCAACTCTGTTTTAATTCCAGCTTTAGCACACTTATACTCCAGCTTTTGACGGATAGAGCCAAAACTCCATTGATGAAGTTTTTGATTAGCCTTTTTTCCATAATCAATATTTTTTCTAATATCTCGCACGTCTCCTATAACCAGCGTTTGAACACTTCTCTTTTTCAGTGTTGAAACGGCTTTACTGGTTAGTTTATGTTCAATATCTTTGATTTGATTCTTGATTTTGGCTAACTGTTTTTGCTTTGATTTGATTAGCTTTTTCCTACGTTTACTACCTCGTTTCTTTTTGTCTATTAGCTTAGATAATTGAGCTTTAAGCTTATTTTGATACTGTTTTTTAGAACGCAATAAACGCCCATTATAAATATCCGTATCAACCCCATCAGTTATTACCATTGGGTGAATTTCCCCCAAGTCTACAGCAGCAATTTTCTGAGATTTTTCTGCTGAGATTTTGGGTTGCGAATAGCAAGCTCTTAGTTCGTAACATTGAGCGTTACGATTCCATCCCATTTCTATCTGTTTGGGTCTCTCCCACTGCCATTGGACGATTAAAGGTTGATTTCCTTTGCCATTTGACAATCTAAGTTTGCCATCTTTAAGAGTGATAGCTGATGATTTCCAAGTGACTTTGTAAAACCAACGTCTGCGTCTTGGTGGTTTACTATTGGGGTCTAGTTTCCTTCTACTCCTCCATGATTTCAAAGAAGCATAAAAAGATTGAGTGATAGCATCACTTGTATGAGCATGAAGCAGAGGCGACATATGCCAACGCTCCATAGTATAGCCAGATAGCCAAACATCTTTTTTACGAACTGTACGCCAAAAACTAACCAAAGTTCTTGAATACAATTCACCAGCAGCACGAGCTAATTCGTCTAGCTGTGATGTTTTTCCTATCTTAAGTTTTCTGACTATGTACTGTGGCATGATACCATTAGATGGCTTTGACTAATATAATACCATGCCTCAGTTTAAATCCAACAACAATATTGTGTATTGTTGTAAATATCATGTTGTTTGGTGTACCAAGTATAGAAGAAAAGTTCTAACTGAAAAAGTTGATATTAGGCTTAAAGAATTGCTGAAACAAATAGCAAAAGAAATCAATGTAGAAATATTAGAAATGGAAGTAGGAGACGAAAATCACGTTCACTTATTATTGTCTCTCGACCCTCAATTTGGAGTTCATAGAGCCGTTAAAAGGTTCAAAGGAGCGACATCTCGATATTTAAGATTAGAATTCCCTTGGCTTAAAAAACGATTACCAAGTTTGTGGACAAATAGTTACTTCGTTTCAACATCAGGAGGCGCACCACTAGCTAAAATCAAAGAGTATATTCAAAATCAAAAGCGTAGCGAGAAATAGGTAGGGAATAAATTCCCCACGCTCACCCCATTGATGAATCAAGGGGCTTGCGCTCTAAAAGTTTTTCTCGGTCATAGAATTAGCTGTAATATGTTAACTAACACCAACTTGCGTTCATAGACGTAACTTCGACAATCTTCGGATTCCAAGATTAGTAGCCGTTTTACTCGAGAAAGTAAGATTTTAAAAATTACGCTTTAGATTGCAAGTTGGTATAAGTAGCGTTCGGTCAGTTAATGAGAATCTTACTGGTAGATGACGACGAACAATTAATGGAGGTTTTGGCGGACAAGTTAATAGAACAGCATTATGCGGTGGATATTGCCAATACTGGAGATATGGGTTGGGAATTTGTGTTGCTGTTCAACTACGACTTGGTGGTGCTAGATTGGATGCTACCTGACATTGAAGGGGTAGAGTTGTGTCAGAAAATCAGAGCAGAAGGCTATGAAATGCCTGTAATGTTATTGACAGCACGCGATCGCAATAGTGATAAAGTAATGGGGTTAGATGCAGGGGCAGATGATTACGTAGTTAAACCATTCAACTTTGACGAGCTTACCGCTAGAATTCGCGCCCTCTTACGCAGGGAAATTCATGCAGCTTCCCCCATATTGCAGTGGCAGGAGTTGGCTCTTGACCCCAAAACCCATGAAGTCAAATATCAAAAGCAGCTTTTACGCCTGACTCCCAAAGAATATGTTCTGATTGAATTATTCATGCGACATCCCCAGCAGGTATTCAGTCCCTCAGCAATTATAGATAGTCTTTGGGCGGGAGAAGATCCTCCTGGGGAAGAAGCAGTGAGAACCCACATTAAGGGTTTGCGTCAAAAGCTCAAAAAAGCTGGTATGGCTAAAGATACCATTCAGACTGTTTATGGTGTTGGTTATCGTCTCAAAGCAGAAACTAAAACAAAAACCCCATCAACAGATCAAACACCCGATAAATCTCAGCAAATCGCTGATGCGTGGTTACAGTTTAAAGATGTGGCATTTCAGAGATTAGCTATTCTGGACAATTTAGCTTCAGCATTCACAGAAAATACAGTTATTCCAGAGTCTTATCCAGAAGCCAAAAGTGCTGCTCATAAATTGGCGGGTTCGTTGGGTGGTTTTGGTTTTCCCAATGGTTCAAAAATTGCCAAGAAAATTGAGAAATTATTAGAGAATGACTTGGTGGAGCAAGCTGAGATTCAACAATTTACAACCTTAGTAACCTCTCTTCATGATGAGCTACAAAATCAGCCTTTTGCTGCAAAAGTTAGAGCAGCACTGGGTAATAATGTTTCACTATTAATTATCGATCGAGATAGAACATATACCCAACAGTTGGTCACAGAAGCTTCCCAAAAAGGCATGAAACCCCAAGCTACATTTAGTCTTGATGAAGCTAGAGAAAGTATTCTTCAAAAATTACCCACAGCAGTTTTACACGCAATTACTTTTCCCGATGGCGCAGATTTAGACTTTTTAGAGGAGTTACATCAACAAAAACGACAATTACCAATTGTCATTATTACAGAAGATGCCCAATTATCAGATCGTTTGGAGATTATCCGCAAAGGCGGTAGCTTAATCTTACAAGCACCTGTAAAACCTAGTATGGCAATTGATTCTGTAGCTGAACTGATCCAGAATAGCAGTGGTGCTGCTAAGGTCTTGATTGTGGATGACGATCCTCAAGTTTTATTATCTTTAGAAATATCTCTGCAACCTTGGGGTTTCGATTTAAAAACTCTTAGCGAGCCACAACAACTATGGGACATTTTAGAAGAATTTAAGCCAGATTTACTGGTATTAGATGTGGAAATGCCCCAAATCAATGGTCTTGAACTATGTCAATTACTTCGCAGCGATCGCCGTTGGCAACGTTTACCAATCCTCTTTCTTACTGTCCATCAAGACGAAAAAACTCAACACCAAGCCTTTGCTGCTGGTGCAGACGACTATATCTGCAAACCAATCATTGGCTCAGAACTCGCAAACCGTATCTTAAATCGTTTACAAAGAAATCGAATTTTGAAGTCTTCATAAAGCCACCTGGTCAAGAGTCAGGAGTTGTTAATTTTACAGGAAGAATGACAGGGGATAAAGAAAGTATTCAAGTTAGAACTAAAAAATTTGCCGTTAGAGTAGTTTTTGCCTATACAGAAATTCTCAAAAAGAGTACGTACAATGATGCAGTAGTAGTATTAGCCAAGCAATTTTTACGAGCAGGAACAAGTATCGGAGCTAACTGTAAAGAGGCTATTTCTGCCCAATCGACAAAAGATTTTATTCATAAGTACGAAGTAGCCCTAAAAGAAGCAAGAGAAACAGAATACTGGATCGAAATAATGATTGATACAGAGATAGTACCTAAACAAAGATTTAGATTACTACTTCAAGAAATAGATTCCATAATCAGAATATTAGTAGCAACAATCAAATCTTTAAAAACCAATTCCTGACTTCTGACTCCTGACTCCTGACTCCTGACTCCTGACTTCTGACTCCTGACTTCTGACTTCTGACTTCTGACTTCACTAAGCCATATTTTGCGGACAGTAACCCAATTTCTCGACAATTTGCTCTCTAAAGATTTCGATTTCTTCTTTTTCTGGTTTACCGTAGGCAACTATAACCACTTTGTAGCGATTCATAATCTTAACTGGCGATTCTCCTATTTCTAATCTTGCTAAAGCGATTGTGATTATTGGTGTTGGTTGATAGGGGAAACCGAGTTCATTCAAGAAAGCTTGCAAATTTTTCACTCGGTTAACACCAATAGAGTCTTTTAGCTTAATTTTAATTAGCCAACGATCGATGAGATTAATGACTGCTACTGAGTTTAACATTGATTGACAGCGATCGCGTAAATGCTCGATTACTTTGAGAGTAAGACTAGCATTAGAAAAAGAGTATAGATATTCTGTGTGAGTTTTCATGATTTTTAATAATTAAGACACTTCTAAACAAACGGGGCTTACAAGATGGCGAACCTGTGTCGCCATAAAGCTTCTCTCAAGTACGCGGTTTCATTCTTTTTTGTCTAGTCGCCTATATTGCTAGAGAATTATTGGTAGTATCTGAGGCTGTGGAGTTCCAGCTTTTTTTGCTAGAGAAATTGCTTCTGCTGAAATCTCTAACTCTGAACTCAAAAAATCAATTAATTGCTCTAACATTCTGAATGACCTCAATGTTTAGTAAGCCTAAAATACGCTTGCCCAATAATTTAGAGAAGAAACTTGAGAAAATTGTGAAGAAAAATATTTTAAATTAAATGGTATAGGAAAACTATGTTTTGCTTATACATAAAGTCAGGAGTGTATTGTAAATTTATATTTAGAAAAATTGATATTCCCTAAAACTATTGGAAACTCTTGGTTTCAGAACAGATAAGATGTGTATTATGTTTTAATTGAATCCATCTACTGGTCTGATTATTAAGGTAGTAACTTAGAATACAGATAAATCATTTTGCTCTTACGCTTCAGACCTCAATAAGAGTTTGAATATCTTATATAGGTTTTTTTGTGTGTATTAATAACTTCATAGAACGTAATCTTTTAATTGTCGCGCCAGATACTTTATTGTCGGACGTAACTGCTTTAATGAGCCAAAAACGGCAAAAGAGCTTAGCTGGTTGTGTTTTGGTAGTTGCAGCAGCACAATTAATCGGTATTCTGACTCAAAGTGATGTTATTAAGTCAATTGCTCAAGGATTTGATATCACAGCTACAACTGTCGAACGGGTGATGAAGTCGCCAGTAATTACTGTAGCCTATTCGCAATGCGATGATATTCAATCAGTTTGCGCTGTTCTGCAACAACATTCAATTAGTTATTTGCCAGTTTTAGGGGATAGTCAAGAAATAATTGGAGTTTTGAGTGCTAAAAGTTTGTTTCAGTCTTTGGTGAATCAGAATAGCGATCTCGCCTTAGCAGAAGAAAAACTCGCCAAAAGCGAAAACTTACTCCGTATGATCGTTGAGTCTGAACCAGAATGCGTCAAATTACTGGATCGTGAAGGAAAACTACTAGAAATAAATCCTGCGGAGTTAGCTATCATTGAAGCTGATTCTCTTGCAGAAATACTTGGGAAATCGTTTTATCCTCTAGTAAATCCTCAACATCGTCAAGCTTTTATTGAGCTTACAGAAAGTGTTTTTGAGGGCAAATCTGGCAGATTGGAGTTTAAATTAACTGGCTTAAAAGGGACACCTCGCTGGCTAGAAACAAATGCTGTTCCTTTACGAGATGGGAATCGGATTACTGCACTGTTGGCAGTTACTAGAGACATCAGCGAACAGCAAACTGCACTTCGTGAACGCAAAAATACTGAATTGCAACTACAACAAGAACGGGATTTTTCTAAGGCAATTATTAATACTGTCGATGCGTTAATCGCCGTATTAGATCACCAGGGAACAATAGTTAGTTTTAATCATACCTGCGAACAAGTTACTGGCTATAGCTCTACCGAAATTAAAGGTCAGCAAATATGGGAAAATTTAGTTGCTCCTGAAGAAAAATCCACAGTTAAAGCAGTATTTGAACGATTACTTGCAGGAGAAGTTCCCAATCAATACACCAACTATTGGCTGGCTAAAGATGGCACTCGTCATTTAATATCTTGGTCAAACACGGCTCTTTTTGATGCTCAAGGAAAAGTAAACTTTATCATTGCCACAGGTATTGATATTAGCGAACAGCGTCGATTCTGGAATAAACTAGAACATCAATATCGACAGACTAAGTTATTAGCAGAAATTACCCGTAAAATTCGGATTTCCATTGATATTGAAGAAATTCTGCAAACTACCGTTACCGAAGTACAGCATTTATTAACCTGCGATCGCGTTTTGATTGTGGAGATACTTCCTAATAATACCGCACTAGCAATTAGTGAAGCGATTCTTCCCAATCTCCCACCCATGTTGGGTTATGAACTGGTCGATCCCCTTTTAATCGGCGAACAACTGGCAAAATATCGTCAAGGTGAAATCTTAGCTATTAATAATTTGGCAACGGCTGCCATTGCGACTGAAATTAAGCAACTACTAAAACAGTTTCAAATCCAAGCCAAACTAGTTGTTCCGATTCTTTCTCAAAACCAAATCAAAGGTTTATTGGTGGCACACCAATGCCATAATCCCAGAGAATGGCAAAAAAATGAAATTAGTCTACTAACCCAGTTAGCCAATCAAATTGGTATTGCTTTGTCTCATGCTCAGTTACTCGATAACCTCGAATCAATGGTAGCAGAGCGTACTGTTGAGTTAACCACTACCAACCAACTATTAAAAGAAGAAATAGCCGAACGGGAGCAAACAGAAGCAGCTTTAAGAGAAAATCAGCAAAAACTCACAGGTATTCTAGATAATGCCGATGAAGCAATTATCTCCATTGACCAACAGCAGCAAATTCAAATGTTTAATCGAGGTGCAGAAAAGATTTTTGGGTACAAAGCAACTGAAATCATCGGAAAATCACTAGATATTTTATTACCCGAAGTATTTCGCCAGATACACCGAACTCACGTCGATTATTTTAGTAAATCGGCACTACAATCCCGCACTATGGCAGAGCGTAACTCTAATGTCTCTGGTCTGCGCAAAAACGGAGAGCAGTTTCCCGCAGCAGCTTCTATTGCTAAATTAAAAACGCGAGAAGGACTGTTGTTGACAGTAATGCTTAAAGATATTACCGAGCAACAACAAGCTAAAGAAAAACTGCAAGCTTCCCAAGATTTACTCACAAAAGCGGAAAAAATAGCCAAAATTGGTAGCTGGGAATATAATTTTGCCCCTCAACAATTAGGTTGGTCAGAAGAATTATTCGAGATTTTAGGCTTTCCCAAAAATCGCTCTGTACCTCCTTGTGAAGATATTTTAAACCGTGTCTATCCAGCAGACCTTCTGTTAGTCAAAAAAACTCTAAGACAGGGACATCAAGAAGGAAAACCTTGGCATTTTAACTATCGTTTTATCCTACCCAACGGCACAATTAAATATCTAGAAAGTAGAGGAGAGCCAACAGTAAATAGTCAAGGCAAAGTTCTCAAAGTTTGGGGAACAGTTATGGATATTAGCCAACGTATCGAAGCAGAAAAATCTCTCCAGCGCAGCGAAGAACAACTAAGACTGATTACCGATGGGTTACCAGTTTTAATCGCTTATATCGATAAACAGCAGCATTATCTTTACAACAATCGTACCTACGAAACCTGGTTTGGCAGACCCCGCTCTACTCTTTTAGGACTTGAGATTGCCGACTTATTCTCCGCAGACGACTATCAAAAAATGCTGCCCTATATTAAAACAGCTTTATCAGGAAAAGTAGTCTCGTTTGAATTTCAGTCCACTAATGAAAATGGTCATCCCTATTGGATGAATGCTACCTATATTCCCGATTTTGATGCCAATAATGAGGTCCAAGGATTTTTCTCGATGATTGATGACATTACAGATCGCAAACAAATCGAACGAATGAAAAGTGAATTTGTATCTATTGCGAGTCACGAAATGCGAACCCCTCTGACTTCTATTTATGGAGTGGTTAAATTACTCAGCGCGGGACATTTGGGTGAACTTTCTCCCGCAGGAGTAAAAATGGCAAACATGGCTCTCAAAAATAGCGATCGCCTGATAAACTTAGTTAACGATATTCTCGATCTCGAACGCATAGAATCAGGCAGAGACCAAATTGAAAAACAACAGTGTAATAGTACCGAGTTAATTCAACAAGCCATAGATACTATAGGCTCAACAGCCCAGAATTATCAAATTGTGCTGCAAGATAACACCCCAGCTCTAGAATTTTTAGCAGATAGCGATCGCATCGTGCAAACTTTATCTAATCTTATTAGTAATGCCATTAAGTTTTCTCCTGAAAATAGTAAAATTTGGATAACTTGCCAACAACAAAATAAAAACATTCTCTTTACAGTCAAAGATCGAGGCAGAGGCATTCCCCACGACAAACTAGAAACAATCTTTGAACGCTTTCAACAAGTAGATGCTTCTGATTCTCGGAAAAAAGGAGGTACAGGCTTAGGTTTGGCAATCTGTCGTCACATTGTAGAGCAACATGGAGGTGAAATTTGGGCAGAAAGCATTTACGGCGAAGGCAGTACTTTCTTCTTTACAATTCCTCAACAATTTGAATAAATCTAATCTGGTACAGAGGTTACCGCAAATTGGTTGCAGAAGTTTCGCTGAAACGTATCTACTGTCTAATTAAAAATTCTTGTCTACACAATTAATTCATTTTTAGCGCAATAATTTTCAGAAATTTGGCTGATCTTAAACAAGACATTTACTGTTGTATTGTAAATTATAGAAATAATAAATTTTTTTAATATATTTGTTTGTCTTATAAAAAATGACTACTAAAACGAAACGTGTTTTATTCATTGATGATGAAGAAGACGTAAGAGCTTTGGCTTGTTTTTGTATCGAATTAGAAGCTGGTTGGAAAATGCTAAGTGCTTCTGGTGGTAGAAAAGGAATAGCGATCGCTGAAACCGAACAACCCGATGCTATTTTACTAGATGCGATGATGCCAGACTTAGACGGGTTACAAACCATCGCTCAACTTAGAGCTAACCCGAAAACTCAACAAATTCCCGTGGTATTTATTACCGCCAAAGCCCAAGCTAGCGATCGTCGTCGCTTCTATGCTGCTGGTGCTAAAGGGGTAATTAATAAGCCTTTTGATTCTTTAACTTTGGCAAGTCAAATTGCGGGATTTCTCGGCTGGAGTCAGTAAATAGCAAGCAGTTGTTATGTAATTGTAGTGCATAATTATTCAGATTTTCTTGGGATTTTTTTGACTTCTTCACAAGTTCTTCAAATTTAAAAATTATGATTGGGATCGAGTGAAAGAGCGATCGATTGGGAGGAATTTTGATAATTAAGGTAAAAAGCAGTTACGATCAGTTATGTAAAAAACTTTGTTTAACCAATTCTACTTAATAACCATCTGGAGTAAAAATAATCATGAAAATTGTTAGCACTTGTCCTTGTTGTTCCAGTCCGATGTTGCATCACTTTTGTAACCATCGAGAATATTGGTTTTGCCGAAAATGTTGGGAAGAAATGCCAGATTTGTCGGACATTAAAGAAAAAAATCAATTTTCTGAAAAGAGAGTTGTCAATTTATCAGCTAATCTGTTGAAACGCGATCGAGCCGTTGCTATTTAGATAACAAAATTGAATAAAGTTAATTAATTTGCAAGATGGGATATCCAAAAATGAATACTGAAAAAAAAGCCAGAAAAACAGTAGCAAAATCGCATCAGCAAGAAGAACACATTGAGCAAAATCTCTTAATCCGTTCTCAAGCAGAAATCAAACAAACTTCTAGCCAAAAAATAGAATTAGAAGCCAGAAAGTTAATGGTTGAACAGCAGCAAGAAACAGAACATCTAAAAGCAACTATGCTATCTCGCTCCAAAGCGGAGATTGACGAGAGGAAATGAGGGAAGCATATTCCATTTATCCTGATTATCCCGCTTGACGGGACGAATGGGGACTTCCGTGTTGACAATATTGAAGAATAAAATTCATTATAATTAGAGAACTAATGTTTAGGGGTGGGGAGTCATAAATTGCTAATTATAAAAACAAATCTGCTATTAATAATTAAATAATTAATAGTTGAGGAGACAGATATTGATGCCTGAATTTGTACCAGAAGATCGAGCGAATCGAGAAAAATTCAAGCAAAATCGCCTTAATTCCAAATTGAAAGAGCGATTAGGCTATTCAGGTATTTACTCTCAAAGAAATTATCAGCAATTTTTTGAGCAACTTTCTAGTCTGGAGCAAGAAAAACTACTTCAAGAATTTAAAATAGCTTACTATCAAATTATTACTGATTATTTTAACGATGAAAATCTAATTAATGAGCAAATCGATCGCTTTGTCGAAACAGCTTTTTTTGTTAATCTTCCCGTGGATAAAGTAGTCAAAATCCACATGGAATTAGTGGATGATTTATCTCGTAAATTAAAACTTGAAGGAATACAACCAGACTTTCTTAGCGATTATCGTCTAGCTTTAATTGATGTGATCGCTCACTTGGGAGAAATGTATCGCAGTGTGGTCAAAGAAACTTGTTTGATCTCTAATCTTGCTAGCTAGTTAGTGGTTAGTTGTTTTTGATAACTTTTAAGAAATTTTTGGGCTTGCTTTGGCTTGATGTCTTTTCAGATACGAAGTAAATAGACATAAAACACGACAAAACTTTATCAAAAAGCTTTAAGCTTTAAGCTTATGCCCTAAAGGACTCGCTACGCATCGCGCGACCGAAGGAAGTCCTTTAGGGAAGCGGTATCCTTTAGGACTAGGCTCTAAGCTAGAAGGGTTCCAGACCCCTTAGTCTACAGTTACGAGATGTTTAAAACTTCTTGTAACTGGCTTATAGCTTATAGCTTATGGCTTATGGCTTATAGCTTATAGCTAGGAGCGAAGCTCCTTTATTTTCTGTTGCCTTTTGTCTCTTGCCTCTTGATAATAACTAGCAGGTAGTTGTCAAAAATAAACTATCTAGTTTAGAAGAGGACATGGGGAACACGGAACAATGAAAACAATTAAGGAAACTTGGTGTTGCGTAGCTAATTGTGGTGCTTGTTGCAATTTAACTCCCGAAGATCGACCAGATTTAGAAGAGTATCTAACAGCAGAAGAGTTAGAAATTTATCTTGGTATGGTGGGAAAAGATGGTTGGTGTATTAATTTAGACAAAGATACACGAAAATGCCTTATTTACGAACAACGCCCTCGTTTTTGCCGAGTTAAGCCCGATACTTTTCAAGATATGTATGATGTAGCAGAAGCCGAATTTAACGAATTTGCGATCGCCTGTTGCCGAGATCAAATTAGTGGTGTCTATGGCAATGATAGTGTAGAGATGAAGCAATACAATCGAGGGGTTAGGGATGAAGAGTAAAGTAATACTAAAACCCACCTTCCGCACGTCAAAATGTAATACTTAGGAATTCAGGAACATTAAGCAGTTAATCCTTAAGAAATTCAGCCAAAATAATTGTTTTCGATATGGTTCGGAAATAATATGCTTAGAATGTAA
>NZ_LR213777.1 GCF_900659865.1 Hyella patelloides LEGE 07179 | reverse complement strand
CAGGAGGTGAATTTCCACTACAAGGAACACAAGTTTTACCACGCCCTTCGGGCTGAAGTCAGGAGGATAGAGTCAGGAGTCAGGAGTTAGATAAAGCCCGAAGTTGGAGTATGCGCCTCGCCATTTTTAGGCGAAGAGAAACAAAATATATTCAAGTATTGAATCCTCGCTCCTTCGCCTCAGAGGTAAAACGACTGACATCACGACTTCAGATTTCTGACTTCGTGAATTAACAATTCTTCCATGATTTTTACTCCATAGCCCAACCACTTTTATTATAGAACCCATTTGGGAGCTTGGTAAAAGAGGTATAATCAGGAAAAAATGCCTTATTCAAGCAGTTTGACAGATAAAGAGTGGGGAATTATTGAACCCCTATTGCCCAAGAAGAAAAGAACCAAGCCTCAAACATGGAGCAAAAGAGAAATCTTGGATGGGGTTTTGTATCAACTCAAGAACGGCTGCAACTGGTGTGATTTGCCAACAGATTTACCACCTTATTCAACAGTATTTTGGCACTACAAACAATGGCGGGCAGAAGGGGTAATTGAAGAAATTAGGGATGTTTTACATGGTAAAGTCCGCCAACAGATCAAAAAAAAGCCCAATGGACAACCTTAATCATTATCGATTCACAAGCTGTAAAAAATACTTGTAATGCCAGTGTAGAGTCAAAGGGATTTTGTTTTTACAAAGCCACGAACGGAATCAAGAGACACTTAGCTGTAGATACTTTGGGGTTTCCTTTTTTTAGTCACTGCACTCGCACCAATGTGTCCGACGATCGAGGATTGATTGAAATGTTATCAGACAACATCGATTACTTTAAATCTCAACCCGTCAACATTCCCAAAATCACCATCCTTCTTGACAACGGATATCACCCTGAAAAACTGATGGAAGAGTTGAAAAAAATTTATCCTCAGATAATGAACAAGATTAAGTTTAAACTGTCGCCCAAACCGTCGAAAGCTCAAAAGGAAAAGGAAGGAAAAACAGGCTTTGTCCCAGTAAAAGCGAGGTGGGTCATAGAAAGAACCAATTCCTGGATGGAAAGGTGCAAAAGTTTAGTCAAGAATTTTGAGCGCGAGATACGCGGAGGTTTCCTCCGCTTGTATAATCGCGCTGTTGAACGAACTCTTGAGAATGCCACCACCAAGATTAACCTTTGTTTTGTCAGACTGATGCTCAAAAGATTAGCTAATGCTTAAAAATATCCCAAATGGGTTCTATACAGCAATTGTTTGACTTCGTATAAATAGTTTTCTCGATATACTTGGATTTTGGCGATTTTGGGGAATTTGGTGTAGAACCTTTGCATCACCTGGGTTTGAGGCTATTTTCTTGTTGTTTTTTGTCTAAGTTCCCATAATTATGCTAAAACCCTGATGATACCGTTCAAAAATCGGGGTTTCTGAAAATGTCTATTCTTCTAGCTCCGCAGCACGTTGCTGAACTTCTCCTAGATTGAGATCGACAGCTTGAGCTAGTTTAGTTCCATAGTCTCGATCGGCTTTATAAAAGAAAGCAGCCATTTCAGTTCGGATTTCCTTGTCCTCTACTTTACCTAAATCACCAGCCAAATTGGAAATTAAATGTTCGCGATTGACTTCGTCGAGCTTACGATAAAAATCTCCAGCTTGTTGAAAATTGAGAGTTTTTTCAATGGCTTGTTGTTGTGTTGTCCCTGAGACTGGTAACTGTGAAGCTCTGGCTGCTTCCATCTCAGAGAATGAGCCTTCACGACGACTAGGTTGATAGTTTACGTCCGAAGTAGTATTGAAAATATTGCCAAAACCATCTTGATTGCCGTTGACAACGTCAATACGGGGACGATTAATAGGAAGCATTTGATTATTAACACCAAGACGATGTCTGTGGGTATCGGCATAAGAAAAGAGTCTTCCTTGCAACATTCTGTCTTCTGAAGCTTCGACTCCAGGAATCATATTGCTAGGAGCAAAAGCTGACTGTTCTGTCTCTTGGAAAAAGTTATCTGGTATACGATTGAGAGTCATCGTGCCTACTTTCTGTTCTGGGATTTCTTCTGGATACCAATCCTTAGTATCGTCTAGAGGATTAAAAGCAAAATTATTTATATCGCTGGGGTCGATTGTTTGAATATAAAGATCCCAAGAAGGGTAATTGCCTTGGGCAATGTTGTCGTAAAGATCGGTAGTATAGGCATTAAAATCTGTTGCCTGCATATCTTGAGCTTCTTGAGCCGTGTAGTTATGTTCTCCCTGGTTAGATTTCCAGGTAAACTTGACATACTTGAATTCGCCTCGGTCGTTAACAAACTTGTGAACATTAACGCTAGAACCATTCATCTCACGGTAATTTTTGGGAGTGCCGAAATCCGAATAGAGACGGGTAAGCATATGAGTACTTTCAGGAACGTTAGAAAAGAAGTCGAAGAAGCGGTTAGGATCTTGTTTGTGGGTAATGGGAGATGGTTTTAAAGAGTGAATTAGGTCGGGAAATTTAATAGCATCTCGGATAAAGAAGACAGGTAGATTATTGCCGACTATATCCCAGTTGCCTTGCTCTGTGTAAAACTTAGTAGCAAATCCTCTAGGATCGCGGATGGTTTCAGGTGAGCCTTTAGAATTAATTACGGAAGAAAAGCGGACAAACACGGGTGTTTCTTTCCCAGCTTGCTCGAAGGGTGCAGCAACTGTAATGTCAGAAAGATCGGCAGAGCTAACAAACTCTCCATGTACGCCAATACCACGAGCGTGTACGACTCGTTCAGGAATGCGCTCGCGATCGAATCGAGCTAGTTTTTCTACTAAATGGGTATCTTGCAATAGAACGGGACCACTATCTCCAGCAACTTGGGAGTTTTGATTGTCTCCCACTGGTGCGCCATTATCACGAGTCAAGATTGTTGTTGATGTACTTTCGACAGGTGACTGTGCATGGGAGACATTGGCAAATATAACGATTGATGCTATTGCCAATATGGTCAACGATACAGAAAAACCTTTGTATAACTTGGGTAACTTCATAGCTTTAGCTTGGGATTAAATAGCAACATCAGGGGTTAAAAGCATCAGTAACTAGCAAAAGTCTATTTGTAGACAATTACGTTCGACTTGTGAGAACCAACAAGATGAAGATTTAAGTTTGATAGAATAATATTTAGATTAGAATAATTCTTATTTAGGAATAAATCAATGGTGATAAATACTCATTGACGATAAAAGCTAAAATTTTGCCCTAAAATCAAACTCAGAATAATAAACTTTTGATGAAAATTCCGAACATTGATTGACTTAATGCAAAGAAATATTAAAATGCAGGTGGAAGCAAAAAAATTAAAACGTAAGTCTATGAATTATTCTGCAGAGAGTATTACTGCAACCCTCAAATCAAAAGGTCTTAGAGTGACACCCCAGAGATTTGCCGTATATTCAAATCTTTTATCTCGTTCGGATCATCCAACTGTAGAGCAAATTTTAGAAGAGCTGAACCAGAATTTTCCTATTTCTTCTCTGGCAACAATTTATAGTTCTTTGCAAGTTCTGAGAGAAGTTGGATTAGTGCAAGAGGTTTTGTTGGAGGAGGGAGTCTCCCGTTATGATGCCAATATGGAAAAACACCATCATTTTCGCTGCTCCAGTTGTGGTGCGATTGAAGACATCCCATCAGATCGAATTGAGGATTTGAACTTAGATAAATTGCGTCCAGATCTTAAGGTAACAACTTATGAAATAATTGTTCATGGATTATGCGATCGCTGTTAATCCTCAAATTCTGACTTTTAGACTACAGTAATAGATAAGAGGTTTTTCTTCTCTATTTATTACCTGCTACCATTTCCTTGATCCTTAACAATCGAATGTTCTTGTAATACTTCTAAAGGAACATAACTCAATACTGCTTCGTGGGTTGATTCTAAGACTATAGGAGGTGCGTAACCCGCATCGAGAGCTTCTTTCCAACGAGCAGCACAGAGACACCAGCGATCGCCTTTTTTTAATCCTGGAAAGCCATAAGCAGGTAAAGGGGTACTCAAATCATTACCTTGAGCTTTAGTAAACTCTAAAAACTCTTTTGTTAAGTGGGCGCAAACTGCATGAACACCATAATCTTGAGCAGAGATCTCACATTTGCCATTACGAAAGTAACCTGTCATGGGAGAAGTACAGCAAATTTGCAATTCTTGTCCTAAAACATTACGAGAAGTATTAACCATAATTGCCTTTGATCTTGTTTTTTGGGTAATTTGCGATCGCTATTTGTTAAAATCATACCTTGATTTACCAACACCAAGATTAACTATTGAGGATTTTGCATTTTTTGTTCGATATCTTCTAACGTATTTAATAACAATCGTTTCGCTTGTAATTGCCAACCCCAACGTTGAATTCTAATCGCTGCAATACCTCCAATCACTGTGGCGATTAAGTCCAGAGGTTGCAACATAGCAATACCCAATAATAAGCCCAATCCTGCAATACCCCAAAAAGGAAGTGCTACAGTTTGACGCTGCTCTTCTACCATTTTACTTAACTGATCCTCTGGCATTTGAGCCAATAAAGCTTCTTTAACTTCCTGTTGCTCTCTACGTGGTACTGAAATACCAATTTTACGTCTTAGTTTTTCAATTTTTCGTGCATCTGTGCTGTATTGAGTTAATTCATCTTCTGCCATTAAGAGCAAACGTTCTAATTGAGACATAATATTAATTAAATGCAAAAACCATAAAAATAAGTATAGTATCTAAAATTTCCTAAAAGTTATTCCATAATGGCTTTACCATACTTACAGAGTGGTAATGTGGCTTCCTTAAAAAATGATTGTGAATCAGGATCTAGAACTTTTACAAGCGGTTATTAAAAGCGATCGCAATTTAGTCTTGCAATTGCTTCAACAGGGTATAAACCCTAATATACGCGATGAAACAGAGACAACTGCGTTAACTTATGCTAGTCAAAAAGGAAATATTGAGATTGTCAATTTATTAATCGACAATGGTGCTGAGATTAATTATCAAAATAAACCTCATCGCATTACGCCTCTAATGGTAGCTGCTGCCAATAACCATCTGGGAGTGGTACAGGCTTTAATCAATGCTGGTGCAGAGGTTAATCTGGCTAATGATGATGGTAGTCCAGCTTTAGCGATCGCTGTTTACAGAGGTTTTTCGGAAATTGTCAAGGTGTTGTTAGCTGCGAATGCTGATGCTAGTATATGCGATCGCGATGGTGATACTCCCCTTAAGCTAGCAATTAAAAATAATCATCTTGACATAGCAAAACAATTGATAGATTCTGGTGCGATTCTCAATCCTCAAGAACCTGTATCAGAAACACCTCTGACTTTAGCTACGGATTTAGGTAATTTAGCTGTAGTTAAAATGTTAGTTGAAGCTGGTGCAGACGTTAATTTAGCGACAACGGAAGGAGAAACAGTAATTGCAATCGCTGCTGCTAATGGCTATCGCGATCTGGTTGATTATCTGTTAGAAGTCGGTGCAGATATTGACGTGGCTGACTCTAGTGGTGATACACCCCTTCATTTAGCAACGGTAGAAAACTATCAAGAGATAGCCAAGGCTTTACTAGAAAAAGGCGCGAAGGTAGAACGCAAAAACGAGTTGGGAGATACTCCACTTATGGTAGCAGCCTTACATGACTATACAGCGATCGCTATGAGGTTAATTTACCACGGTGCTAATCCTAATGCAGAGAATGAGAAAGAAACCCCGTTAAAATTGGCAATTTCCCATGATAACTTTCAGATGGTTCGTCTTTTGTTATCTGTAGGAGTCGATCCCGACACTAGACTAGATAAAGGAAAAACTATTTTAATGCAAGCTTGCGATCGAGGAAATATTCCCCTGATGCAAGTTATTTTAAAAGCTGGTGCGGATGTTAACCTTCAAGATGATGCTGATGCTACAGCTTTGATGTGGGCTAGTCATCGGGGTTATACAGATGCAGTAAAAATACTATTAGAGACAAAAAAAGTTAATCCCAATCTTCGTAATCATCAAGGTTATACTGCTCTGATGTTAGCTGAATATAATCAGTATCCCGAAGTAGTTCAACTGTTACAAAATGTCTCTTTATAAGGGATGAGGGATGAAGGATGAAGTAACAGCTAATAGATAATAGATAGGTAATAGTTTTACTAATCATCTGATTACTGTCTTATTACTCAAAAAACTTTTTTCACTTCTCCCTATTCTTCTACTTCTGCTACTTCTTAAAATTATGGGGATAATCTGGCTTTTTTAGCGCGATTTTCTAGATACCAGTGTGCTAAAGCGGGCATCCATTCTTCAAAATGAATGTAAAGTAATTCACAGAGTTTTTGTGCTTCTAATTGTGCATCTTTTTTCCAACGCAAATCTAACAAATGCATCAGACTTCGCGCATTACAACTCATCACAAAATTCTGTCTAGCATCAAAAGGAATCAAGCTTCTAGCGTGTTCTTCTGATAATCCCTCATTAATTCTTTGTTGATACAATTTACAAGCATCAAGACACCATTGTAAATCTTTTTTTCTTTGTTCTTCTGAATATAAATAACGCTTACCTTGGCGATTAGTATAGTTATCTACGGGACGTAAATAAAAAACATCCTCAACATCTCTTTTGCCTTCAACCACATCAGTTATTCTCGAACCCGTATAGCGAAAAGATTGCACATCGAAAGAAATTCCTACCCTATGAGTACGTATTTGCTGCATCATTGAGTGAGGGAAATAACCAACGTTAAAAGTAATTTGTGGATGTTCTATCGGTCCCCAATGTCCTCTATTTCCTGCTAAAAGATATTTAATTATTAGTTCTCCTGCTTTAGCTTCATCAGGAAAGCTATCTTTCTGATCCCAAACAAAATCTTCACTATAATCTTGATGCATTGCAGCCCACACCAATTGTTGAGGGTTAGGGGTAGCTGCGATTACTTCAACTCGAAATTTATCCATATACTTTATTGTTCAACGATCTCAAACTTACAGATTGTAGCAGTTGATGAGGAATTAATTAGCCAAAGCGATCGCTTTGGCTATGCTGTTAGTAAATAGAGGTTGAGTATTGATTTTTACTACAATATAATATTTATATATTAAATAAATTTTAAATTATAATAAGTACTTTGTTACAATTATTTTGTAATCAATAAAGCTACCTTAACTTCAGAAATTTATGCTTTTGGTTAATCCTTTACAGTCTTCAGAAAAATACGTATATCACTACACTAAAATTGATACGGCATTAAAACATATCTTAAAAACTGGAACTTTGAGACTTAATTCATTTTCAAAAGTTAACGATCCAAGAGAAAGTAAAAGCTGGACAATGACAACTACAGTCAGAAGTGATTTGAATTTAAAATTAGAAGATTGGGATGCACTATCAAAATCTGTTTCAGATGTATTGAAGCAAAATGTTAAACTTATTTGCTTTTGTAAAGATAGAGTTAGTGCTGTTAATCAATGGCAAATAAGAGACCCAATTGACAGAGGCTTCGCAAAACCGAGTATGTGGCATCACTATGCAAATGGACATAATGGAGTATGTCTTGTATTCGATAAAGACAAGTTAGACATAAGCTTCAAAAAAAAACTTGATGAAAAGCGACTTATTTCTAATACTGTGAAATATTCAGATGATGGAGGTATAAACCAAATATCAAATGCTCCTTTTTCGATAAATTTAACTAACTCACAATCAAAACAACATTTTATAAAAATTCTTCAGAATCATCTTAATCTGTGGATGCCGAGTTTATTTTTCACTAAATTGAAAGATTGGAGTAATGAAGAAGAATATAGGTGGGTATATTTTGATGAAAATGAACATCCTATATGTATAGATTTTGGCGATTCTTTAGAAGCTATTGTCGTCGGAGAAAGTGTTTCTGAAGTCTACAATGAAAATCTTCTTACTTATTGTGTTAAATATCAAGCAGATATTGCTCATTTACAATGGGACAATGGCTTTCCAAAATTACTGAAACTGGGCAATCCTTATATTACTCATAAACATCTTTTAGAAGATAGTAAACAAACATAAGTACTCTCTGCGCCTTTGCGTCTTTGAGCGAGATAAAAAATAGTCCACAGATAAACGCAGATAAACGCAGATGGAGTTGATGGTTAGTTTTAAGAGATGTCAGGATATGGTTATTGGGTATTTTTGAATGTAGTATTTGTGATAAATGGTCAACAACAATAATACTAATTTGAATTATTTGACTGAAAAAATCATCGGTTCTGCTTTTGAGGTGAGTAATGTTTTGGGTTGTGGTTTTTTGGAAAAGGTTTATGAAAGAGCTTTAGTAGAAGAATTAATTGCAGCAGGATTAAAAGTTCAGGCTCAATATCCCATCACAGTTGTTTACAAAGGAAAAACAGTAGGTAATTTTTTTGCTGATATTTTAGTAGAGCAACGCATATTAGTAGAACTCAAAGCCTTAAATTACCTAGACAATAATCATAAAGCTCAATGCTTAAACTACCTCAAAGCCAGCAAGTTAAACCTTTGCTTACTAATCAACTTTGGTAAGCCAAAAGTAGAAATTAAAAGAATCATCTACAATTCTTAAGCACAAATCATTAACCCCATCTGCGTTTATCTGTGTTCATCTGCGGATAAGTATCAAAACAACAAAAAAATAAAAGGGCGAATACTATTCACCCCTACAGAATCGATCTTAAACAGAAGTTAAAGGCTTCTCTTCCGCAACATCCACAACAGGATTATCTGCTTCAGAAGGTGGCACAACTTGCCAGAATTTGCCTACATAACTATCCCAGCGATCTAAGATATCCTGACCTTTCTTACTACCAGTTTTCTCTACATGAGTAGTAATCATCTCTTTTAGTTGCTGTTTGCCAGCTTCGGAAACAATGCGCTGAATCTTGACAATTTCGGGGTTAACTTTTTGAGCAAAAGAATCATCTTCATCGAGAAAATAACCAATACCACCAGTCATTCCTGCACCTACGTTACGCCCTACTTTTCCTAAAACAACTACTAAACCACCAGTCATGTATTCACAGCAGTGATCGCCCGCGCCTTCGATGACTGCTTTACCCAAAGAGTTACGGACTGCAAAGCGTTCACCCGCACGTCCATTAGCGTAGAGCGTACCTCCTGTTGCACCATATAAGCAGGTATTCCCCACGATCGCACTTTCCGAGGTGTTATAGGTTGCTGTAGCGGGAGGTTGAATAACAATTTCTCCGCCATGCATTCCTTTGCCGACATAATCGTTGGCTTCTCCTGTAAGAATCATTTTCACTCCAGGGTGATTAAAAGCTGCGAAACTTTGTCCTGCGTAACCTTGGAAGTTGAGAGTGATTTCTCCTTCAAAACCATCATCACCGTATAAAGATGCGATCGCACCAGATACTCTAGCACCGACAGAACGATCTGTGTTGACAATTTTAATCTCTTTACTGACTGCACTCTGGCTATTAATAGCTTCAGTGATGGCAGCATCGGCTAAGATTTCATCATCGAGGACAGCACCGTTAGTATGAATATCACCATGCTCTAACCAAGAGCGATCGCTTTTTACGTCAGGTAGATTAATCAAACAATCAAGATTCATTCCCTGAGTTTTGGTTAACTGTGCGTCTTTTCTTTGTACTAACAGATCGGCACGTCCGATAATATCTTTAAGAGAGGTATAACCCAATCTAGCCAGTAAAGAGCGTACTTCCTCGGCAACAAAGTAGAAGAAGTTAACCACGTGTTCGGGAATACCTGTGAATCTTGCTCTTAAAGCTTCTTGTTGGGTTGCTACCCCTACAGGACAAGTATTCATGTGGCAAACTCGCGCCATGCGACAACCTTCTGCGATCATGGCAATTGAGCCGAAACCGTATTCTTCTGCACCCATCAGCGCAGCCATGATAACATCCCAACCAGTTTTTAAACCACCGTCAGTCCGTAGTAAAACGCGATCTCGTAATTGGTTTTCCCTCAATACTCTGTGGACTTCGGTTAAGCCTAATTCCCAGGGTGCGCCAGCGTGTTTGATGGAGCTTAGAGGAGATGCACCAGTACCACCATCATGTCCTGAAATTTGGATGACATCGGCGTTAGCTTTAGCTACTCCTGCTGCAATTGTACCGATCCCAATTTCCGCTACCAATTTTACTGATACGCCAGCTTGAGGATTAATTTGGTGTAAATCGTAGATTAGCTGTGCCAAGTCTTCAATGGAATAGATATCGTGGTGAGGAGGAGGAGAAATTAGAGTAACGCCAGGTTTTGAACGACGCAGAGAGGCAATATACTCACTTACTTTCTTCCCTGGTAATTGTCCCCCCTCTCCTGGTTTAGCTCCTTGTGCCATTTTAATTTCTAGCTGTTTGGCATTGATTAGGTATTCAGGTGTTACCCCAAAACGCCCAGAAGCTACTTGTTTGATGGCAGAATTAGCAGTATCACTATTTCTTAAACCTTTGAGGTGGGGTAATGTAGGTGAATTTCCTGATTCATCCACGTCATTGAGAGCTTTAAAGCGGATTTTATCTTCTCCCCCTTCCCCAGAGTTGGATTTACCACCGATGCGATTCATTGCTACTGCTAGAGTTTCGTGAGCTTCCCTAGAGAGTGAGCCGAGGGACATTCCGCCAGTACAAAAGCGTTGGACAATGGTTTCTACAGATTCTACTGAATCTAAAGGTAGGGAATTGCGATCGCTATTAAAATCGAGTAAATCTCTTAATGCAGTTGCAGGACGACCTTGTAAATACTGTTTATAGAGTTCGTAATGGTCGTATTGCTTGGTTTTAACTGCTTGGTGCAATGCTTTGGACATTTCGGGGGTATTCATATGATACTCACCGCCTCGTCTGTAAGCAATAAAGCCGAAGTTTTCTAGTTTCTTATTTTGTAACTCTGGAAAGGCTCTTTGATGAATTGTAATCACTTCTTGAGCCAATTCTTCAATGGTTAAACCACCCAAGCGAGAAGTTGTTCCCACAAAGCAGAGACTTACCAAATCCATACCCAAGCCCACAGCTTCAAAGATTTGTGCGCCATGATAGGAAGCCAGTAGAGAAATGCCCATTTTAGAGAGAATTTTTAATAATCCCGCTTCTACTGCTTTGCGATAGTTTTTCTGCGCCCGAGAAAGAGAAATTTGCTCAATTTTCTCATTTGCCATCAATTTCTGAGTTTTCGGGTTACTCCACCACTGTCGTACACTTTCCCAAGCCAGATAAGGACATACCGCAGACGCACCATAACCGACTAAGCAAGCATAGTGGTGAGTGTTCCAACATTGGGCGGTATCTACCACTAAAGAAGTTTTGAGGCGTAAACCTTTGCTAATTAGATGGTGATGTACTGCACCCACCGCAGCCAAAGGAGGAATGTAGCTGTATTTTGTGCCGATTTTTTGCTGAGCGCGGTCGCTCAAAATGAGAATCTCTGCACCTTCACTAACTGCTATTGTTGCTTGCTCACACAATTGCTTAATAGCTACTTCTAAGCCTTGAGGACCTGTAGCAATTTCATAGATAGTTGATAAAGTCTTACTTTTTAGGGACGCATTTTTTACCAATTCCAACTCAGCATCATTAAGTAAGGGACTTTCTAACTTCAATAAGCGAGCATCTTCAGGCTTCACATCCAATATGTTACCCTTCGCCCCCAACTGCATCGAAAGGGACATAACCAAACTTTCTCTGAGGGGATCGATAGGGGGGTTAGTTACCTGAGCAAATCTCTGTTTGAAGTAGTTATAAAGTAAATGTGCCTTATCAGAAAGTACTGCTAAAGGAATATCATCTCCCATACAGTAAGTAGGCTCTTTCCCTTGAATTGCCATCGACTGAATGATCATTTCTACGTCTTCTGCGGTGTAACCAAAAGCAGTTTGTTGACGTAATAATTCATCAGTATCGAGTTGCACATCACCAGCATAATCTTGAGGAGTAATTGTTTGACGGTGTTGCTTTACCCATTCTCCATAGGGATTTTGTTCTGCTATACGCTGTTTAATATCCCAATTACGCAGTATTTCTTTAGTTTGTAAATCAACAACAATAGTTTGTCCAGGTCCTAGTCTACCTTTTTCTATCACTTCACTATCAGGTAGCTCTACTACACCCGTTTCCGAAGCCACAATAATATAGCCGTCTTTAGTGATAGTGTAACGAGCAGGACGTAAACCATTACGATCTAAACTTGCACCTACAGTTTTTCCATCACTGTATACAAGCAACGCTGGGCCATCCCAAGGTTCTTTTAAACCGCTATAGTATTCGTAAAAATCAGTAATTTCAGGATATTGCTCTAGATCGGGCTGATTTTTGTAAGCTTCTGGCACTAATATCATTGCTGCTTCAGGCAAGCTTCGCCCTGTTCTCACCAGCAACTCCATCGCACTATCTAAATTGTAGGAGTCACTATTCTCGACATTTACTACAGGAGTCAGGGCTTCTAACTCTTCTTCACTCCAGCCAGGAACTTTTAAATTCTGTTCCCTAGTTGACATCCAGTTAATATTACCTATCAGGGTGTTAATTTCGCCGTTATGCCCCAGCAAACGCATCGGTTGAGCAAAGGGCCATTTAGGCATGGTATTAGTACTAAAACGACGGTGGTAAACTGCGAAAGTAGTTTCGTAATTGGGATTGGTCAAATCAGTATAAAACTGTCCCAAAATCTCTGAACGCACCATTCCCTTGTACACAATAGTGCGACAAGAGAAAGAACAAATATAAAAGTCATCGGTTAACTTTTTACCTACGTGCGATCGCGCAACATACAGTCTACGGTCAAGCTCATCTCCTGTCAACCCTGCGGTAGAAGTCACCACAATCTGTTCTATATCAGGCTGGTATTCTTTAGCTTGAACTCCTAGCACCTCTGGCTTAACTGGTACTTCACGCCAACCTAAAACAGCTAAACCTTCTTTTTTTACAACCTCTTCAATAAAGCTTTTGCGCTTTACTTGCTGTGCCTCATCCTGGGGTAAAAATACCATCCCCACACCATAACTTTCTGGGCTGGGTACAGCTATACCTTGCTCTTCAAACCATGACTTGAATACTTTGTGAGGAAGTGCTGTCATTACTCCTGCACCATCCCCAGAATCGCAGTCCGCGCTACATCCTCCTCGATGTTCCATACACCCCAAACCCACAAGAGCCTGTTCAATAATCTTATGGTTTGCTCTCCCATCTTGATAAGCAATAAAGCCAACACCACAAGCATCTCTTTCTTCTACTAACCAACGTTGTCCGCCGAAAGGTTTATCTTGCAAAGTTTGATTGTGTTTGTGATTGATATTTACATTTTTTGTAGATGGTATTTTACTCATTTTTTGCTCAGTTATAAAACGTATTTAGTTGTATAAATTGGGAGGGGCTGTGTGCGAAACCTGCGTCCGCAACTTGTAAGCCCCGTAGGTTCTATAGCATTGATGTCAGTAGACTGCGAAAATTTTGTTGACTGCGATACTTCTTAAAATTTAGTATAGATACTTGATTGTATGCGATCGCTATTAACCTCAAGGGGTTTTAGAATAGTACCCTATTACTCCCTCATCTGTGTGATCTGATTTACTATAATTTTGAGCTATCTTGAGATGAGAGTGCAAATTTAGTCAGAGAAACACCACATTTTTGATTACATAGTGTGTTGCATTCAGAAGACATTCTTGCGAGCGACAAATACTTCAACTTAACTTTTATTGGACCTGGAAACTGCTTTACTCTGTAATATTTAAGAAGTTGCTAAAATACCTAATAATACTTAACTTATAATAAACAGATCGCTTGCCAAAATAAAAGCGATCGCTTTTATTTTGGAGACATAAATAATTATTATAAGTAGATGGAAATCCACATCTCAAAACGTAATAAAAACTCAAACCGATACAAAACCTTGCAGTTAAATGACCTGCTAAGAAATTCACTTTAGCTCCACTACGTAAATACCTCATACACTCACCAATGAAATGTAAACTTCCGCACAATTAACACAGTAGATTTGTAAAGATTAGATGTAAATTCAGTTAATCGAAGCTATTAATATTTTCTTTTGGAGATTTTATTGTTATCTTTGCCATAGGGAACAATCAAGTATCCGTGAGTATAACTAGACGGAAAAATTCTTATCACACCCAAAAGATTTAAAGAGTAATTTATATTCCTAAAAACCATGTCCCAATCTACCAAAACCAAGCCAAATCAAGAAAAAGAACTCAATTTACCAGAATCTCTCAATCAGCCAGGAATAGCTGCTACAGAAATTCGTCCTTGGGGTTCTTTTACGACCCTAGAAGAAGGTAATGGCTACAAAATTAAGCGTATTGAGGTTAATCCTGGTCATCGCTTGAGTCTACAAATGCACCATCATCGTAGTGAACACTGGATAGTAGTTTCTGGTACGGCTAGAGTAGTCTGTGGTGATGAAGAAAAAATTCTCAGCAGCAATCAATCCACCTATGTTCCTCAATGCACCAACCATCGCTTAGAAAACCCTGGAGTTATCAAATTAGTGCTTATAGAGGTGCAAAATGGTCAATATCTTGGAGAAGATGATATTGTTCGTTTCCAAGACGATTATTCTCGTACTAGCAAATAAATAGCTGGTCAATTAATTAATTCCAAAGCAATTTGTAGTAGCATTGGCTGAAGTGACAAAAAATTATTATCTAGTTGATATTTAATGATCGAAATCAGTCAAGCTGCTGCACAAGAAATAGCTAGAATTCAATCGACTCGTCATAAGCCTGACAGCAAACTAAGACTCAAAGTAGAGCAAGGTGGCTGTTCTGGCTTATTTTACTGTTTAGACCTAGAATCTCAAGCAAATCAACAAGACCGTTGCTTTGATAGTAATGGCATCTCCGTCGTAATTGACCCTCAATCTTATATCTATCTAGACGGCACAAAGCTAGACTATGCAGAAGACTTGATGGGTGGTGGTTTTCGTTTTCAAAATCCCAATGCTGCTAAGACCTGTGGTTGTGGAATATCTTTCTCGGAAAAAAAACACACACCAGGATGAAAATTTTGGCAAATAACCATTATATACTTGACATACTAGAGATTAATTGCATACTATTAGAATTTGTCTGCCTATCGATTAATTGACTTTCTAACAAAAGAGGATTAATTGTACTTAATATAATACATAGATTATGCCTACTATCCAGCAACTTATTCGTAGCGAACGTTCCAAATTAAAAAAGAAAACAAAATCGCCCGCTCTTAAAGAATGTCCTCAACGTCGCGGTGTTTGCACAAGAGTTTACACTACTACGCCCAAAAAACCTAATTCTGCTCTGAGGAAAGTAGCTAGGGTTCGCCTGACATCTGGCTTTGAGGTAACAGCTTATATCCCTGGAATAGGTCATAATCTACAGGAACACTCCGTAGTACTTATCCGAGGTGGTAGGGTTAAAGACTTACCTGGAGTAAGGTACCATATTGTTAGAGGAACTCTTGATACTACAGGGGTAAAAGACAGAAAACAAGGACGTTCTAAGTATGGCACCAAACGTCCCAAAAAGTAATTGGAATAATTAATGTCTTAGGTTTAATGAAAGCTTTGTTTACAGAGTTTAAAGCGTTTTTCAAAGGTGTTTAATGTGGAATTTACATCATAACTAATTCTATTATTGTAATAACCTATAGTTTTAAGAAGCAGGAAAAAAGTGTTTTTGTGACTTCTGTGACCTTAGCAACATACTCATCAATCAATAGTTACCAAAGCTATAAAATAGCTGGCTTTTTTAAGTAACTATTTCATGTGAACTAGAGAAAACAACTACATAGTTATTGTATTTCTCAGATATATTCAACTAACTTATAGCAAGAACAAATCATGTCTCGTAGATCGACAAGAAAAAAACGTACAGTTCCTCCAGATCCCGTTTATAATAGCCGTTTGGTAAACATGACTATTAGAAGAGTCATGAGATCGGGGAAAAATTCCTTAGCATCTCGTATTGTTTATGATGCATTTGCAGTTGTTGCTGAGAGAACGGGAAAAGAAGCTTTAGAAGTGTTTGAGCAAGCAATGAAAAACTTGACTCCCTTGGTAGAAGTTAAAGCCCGTCGTGTAGGTGGTGCTACTTATCAAGTACCTATGGAAGTAAAACCTTCTCGTGGGACAACTTTGGCATTAAGATGGCTGATTCAGTTTTCGCGTTCCAGAGGTGGTCGCACTATGTCAGGAAAACTAGCCAATGAGATCATGGATGCAGCCAATGAAACAGGAGCAGCTATGAAAAAACGAGAAGAAACTCATCGTATGGCTGAAGCAAACAAAGCTTTTGCTCACTACCGCTATTAAATAACTGGCTAAAATTTAATCAAGAAAAAAGCACTGGCTAAATAATGGTTAGATTTAAACTTTAGCACCAAAAAACCTCCGTGATTGGCTTGGTTTTTTTTTCGCCCAATAAGGATAAAATTGTAAGTAGTGTAACAAAAGCTTGACGAGCGACCCCGCGCCGACGACAGGTGCTCTGGGTAGCGCGAGTCGTGACAGCTTGATTTGGAGCAACACATCAGGAGGTAGATATTCGTGGTACGTAGTGTCCCGCTAGAAAGGGTACGCAATATTGGTATCGCAGCGCACATAGACGCAGGTAAAACAACAACAACCGAGCGTATTCTCTTCTATACTGGAATCGCTCATAAAATGGGTGAAGTTCATGATGGAGCAGCCGTAACTGATTGGATGCCTCAAGAAAAAGAAAGAGGTATCACAATTACAGCAGCAGCCATTAGTACCAGTTGGAGAGATCACAAAATTAACATTATTGATACTCCTGGACACGTTGACTTTACTATTGAAGTAGAACGTTCCATGAGAGTATTAGATGGTGTTATAGCTGTGTTCTGCTCTGTTGGTGGCGTGCAGCCTCAGTCAGAAACAGTGTGGCGACAAGCAGACCGCTATAACGTGCCTCGGATTGCCTTTGTCAACAAAATGGATCGTACTGGTGCTAACTTCGATCGAGTCTATGAGCAAATCAAAGAGCGTTTAAAAGCGAATGCAGTACCGATTCAAATTCCTATTGGTAGTGAAGCTAATTTCCAAGGCATTATCGACTTGGTAAGAATGCGTGCCAAAATATACAAGGATGATTTGGGCGAAGATATCGAGGATACAGAAATTCCTGCCGAATTAGAAGAAATAGCTCAAGAATATCGTGGAAAACTCATAGAAGCGATCGCCGAAGTAGATGAGCAACTTCTAGAAAAGTTCATGATGGAAGAGGATTTTTCGGAAACGGAAATTAAGCAAGCTCTACGTCAAGGCACTATAGACGGTACTATCATGCCTATGTTGTGTGGCTCTGCATTTAAAAACAAAGGTGTCCAGCTTTTGCTAGATTCAGTGGTAGATTACTTACCCGCACCCATTGATGTCCCAGCAATTCAAGGTACTTTACCCAACGGAGAAGAAGCAGTCAGAAACTCATCAGATGATGAACCTTTTTCTGCCTTGGCGTTTAAAATAGCTACCGATCAATTTGGTCGCTTAACCTTCATGAGAGTCTACTCTGGGGTTTTATCCAAAGGGAGTTATATCTACAACGCCACCAAAGATAAAAAAGAACGTATTTCTCGTTTGGTAGTTTTAAAGTCTAACGAACGCATTGAAGTAGAAGAACTCAGAGCAGGAGATTTGGGTGCTGCGGTAGGCTTAAAATTTGCCACCACAGGTGATACTCTATGTGATAAAAATAAGCCAATTATTTTGGAATCTTTATTTGTTCCAGAGCCAGTGATTTCTGTTGCGGTTGAACCCGAAACCAAGAGTGATGTCGAAAAGCTTTCTAAGGCTCTACAGGCTCTCTCTGATGAAGACCCCACGTTTCGTGTTAGCACTAATCCTGAAACCAACCAAACAGTAATTGCTGGCATGGGAGAACTTCACTTAGAAATTCTGGTGGATAGAATGCTGAGAGAGTTTAACGTAGAAGCTACAGTAGGAACACCGCAAGTTGCTTACAGAGAGACAATCCGCAAGCCGAGCGATGCTGAAGGAAAATGGATTAAGCAAAGCGGTGGTAAAGGTCAATATGGTCATGCTGTCATACAGTTAGAGCCTGGCGAGCCTGGTAGTGGCTTTGAATTCGTCTCCAAAATTGTGGGTGGAGTAATTCCTAGAGAATACATACCTGCTGTAGAGCAGGGAGTCAAAGAAGCCTGTGAAACGGGAATCATCGCAGGTTATCCTTTAATAGATGTTAAAGTATCTCTGGTGGATGGCTCTTACCATGACGTTGACTCCAACGAAATGGCATTTAAACTCGCTGGCATAATGGCAATTAGAGCAGCAGTTCAAAAAGCTTCTCCTATATTGCTAGAACCGATGATGAAAGTCGAGGTTGAAGTACCCGAAGAGTTCCTTGGTGATGTCATGGGCGATCTCAACTCTCGTCGCGGTAACATCGAAGGGATGAACTCGGGAAATGGACAATCAATAGTTGTCGCTAAAGTACCTTTAGCCACTATGTTTGGTTACGCCACAGATATTCGCTCCAAAACCCAAGGACGCGGAATCTTTTCTATGGAGTTCAGCGAATACAGTGAGATACCTCGCAATGTTGCTGAGGAAATTATCACCAAAAACGTAGGGAACGCACAAATATACTAAGGAATAAATAATTATGGCACGCGAAAAGTTTGAACGTAATAAAGAACACGCCAATATTGGCACTGTTGGTCATGTAGACCACGGTAAAACTACTTTGACCGCAGCAATTACTTTGTCCCTAGCTGCTCAAGGTAAAGCTAAAGCAAGAAACTATGAAGATATTGACGCTGCTCCTGAAGAGAAAGCACGTGGTATCACTATCAATACGGCTCACGTAGAATACGAAACTGATAATCGTCATTATGCTCACGTAGACTGTCCTGGTCACGCTGACTATGTAAAAAACATGATTACTGGTGCAGCGCAAATGGACGGTGGTATCCTAGTAGTATCTGCTGCTGATGGGCCTATGCCTCAGACTCGCGAACACATTCTACTAGCAAAACAAGTCGGTGTTCCTAGCTTGGTAGTTTTCATGAACAAACAAGACCAAGTAGATGATGAAGAACTGTTAGAACTTGTTGAATTGGAAATTCGCGAATTATTGAGTGAATATGATTTTCCAGGAGATGATATTCCCATCGTTTCTGGTTCTGCCCTAAAAGCTGTAGAAGCACTTGCGGAGAATCCCAAGATTAAACAGGGCGAAAACGAGTGGGTAGATAAAATTCTTGAGTTGATGGAAAATGTTGACTCTTACATTCCCACTCCTGAGCGTGAAGTAGATAAGCCTTTCTTGATGGCTGTAGAGGACGTATTCTCAATTACTGGTCGTGGTACTGTTGCTACTGGTCGTATTGAACGTGGTATTGTTAAAGTTGGCGAAACTATCGAAATCATTGGGATTAAAGACACTACAACTTCCACTGTAACTGGTGTTGAAATGTTCCAAAAAACATTAGACCAAGGTATGGCTGGTGATAACGTAGGTCTATTACTTCGTGGTGTAGAGAAAGAAGCTATCCAGCGCGGTATGGTTCTTGCTAAACCCAAATCTATCACTCCTCACACCGAATTTGAAGGTGAAGTTTACGTTCTTACAAAAGAAGAAGGTGGTCGTCACACTCCTTTCTTTAAGAACTATCGCCCTCAGTTCTATGTACGTACTACTGATGTAACTGGTACCATCACTGACTACACTGCTGATGATGGTAGTGCAGTAGAAATGGTCATGCCTGGCGATCGCATCAAAATGACAGTGCAACTAATTAACCCCATCGCAATTGAAGACGGAATGCGTTTTGCAATTCGTGAAGGTGGTCGTACCATTGGTGCGGGTGTAGTCTCCAAGATTATTAAGTAGCCCTGGGGATGAACTAAAACAAGGCAGATTGAGATAAAAAGCTGATATAAACCTTTAGCTTTTCAGTCTGCCTTAAAATTTGTCTCAAAAAAGACCGATCTTATATTTAATTTTTCTGTACCTTGACAATTAAACATCATGGCAACTATTCAAGAACAAAAAATCCGCATTCGTCTCAAAGCTTTTGACCGCCGTTTACTCGATACATCTTGTGAGAAAATAGTCGATACCGCAGGTCGTACCAATGCTACTCCTGTTGGCCCTATTCCTTTACCCACCAAGCGTAAAATTTATTGTGTTTTGCGTTCTCCTCATGTAGATAAAGATTCTCGCGAGCATTTTGAAACTCGTACTCATCGTCGCATTATTGATATTTATCAGCCTTCCTCTAAAACTATTGATGCATTAATGAAACTAGATTTACCTGCTGGGGTAGATATTGAAGTTAAATTATAAAAATTAATAATGAATCAACCTTTAGTGATTGGTTAAAAGTAGTTTTTTATCATGACACAGAAGTCCTTAATTTTATTTTTTAAGGGCTTTTTTAGTAATTAACTTTGGTTTGGGTAACAGTAAATAGCCGATTCTTTCTTTCCTAAAAATTTTATTACTTATTATTGAATAAAGTAATCACTAACAATACTCCTAACAAGGATATAGCAGAAGCGATCGCAAATGCTCCAGCGTAACCCAGAGATTCGGCAATAAAACCACTATAGCTACCAGCCAGTAAACTACCGATAAAAATGATGGTAACTTGAAGGGTATAGTCAAATCCTGAATTTCCTGGTCTGCTATTATCCATAGAAATTGCAAACATCGGAACACAAGACATACTGTAAGTGAAATGTAGGCTACAGGATACGATATAGAGAAGCGGTAAACTGGTAAATCCTAGAGTGGGGAGTATCCAAAAAGCGATCGCAATTGCCATCAAAATACCAAATACAATTAAACCTCTTTTTCTGCCCAAAGGTTTAAGTAAAAATCCCCCTAAAATAGAGCCAACAAAACCTCCACTAAAAGAGACAATGCCATTCATTACACCAATTTCTGTCATAGACATTCCTAAATCTACCAGTAAGGGACGAGACATGGTGCTAGTAATGGTAACGCCCATCATATAAACAAGTAGAATTATTATCCATCCCATCATTCCAGATTGCTTAAAAAAGCCTCCTAGGGTAGAAAAATTAATTTTATAATCTGTTTTGGGGATGCTAAGGTTTTCTCGATGAAACAGGACTGGAAAAATCAACAAGAAAACTACCAACGCCATAACTAACAAGCTTTTAGTCCAGCCCCAAGTATCTAACAAGATGAGAATTACACCACCGCCTAAAATTGAACCTAAATAACCACCAGCACCTTGAATACTATTGCCTAACCCTCTTTCTGAAGGTTTGAGTATTTCAATCGCCAAAGCATCGGTAGCGATGTCTTGAGTTGCAGCAAAGGTAATGGCAATTAGCATTCCTGCAAGTAAAAGTATAAAATTTGTTTCTAGATCGAGAAAAGCACAAACTATAATTGCTATTCCCATTAGGCTTTGCATCAGGACAATCCAAAACTTATAATGTCCCCACTTCGTCCAGCCATAGCGGTCTATCAACGGCGACCAGAGGACTTTGAATGTCCAGGGTAAACTAAGTAAACTGGTTAAGCCAATCAATTCTAAAGAAATGCCCTGTTGTCGCAAAAATATGGGTAAAGTTTGTCCAAAGAAAGCTATGGGTAAAAATTGAGCAACATATAAGCTAGCGAGTAATCCCCATTTATTCATAATCAGAATTTTGATTTCACCTGAACGCCAAAAGTACGACTTTCGTTAGAGTTTTTTTACCACCAGTTCAATGAATAAGTTATTCACCTGCTCCAATTGATATTGCTGAACCTTTAGAGAAATTTCGTAGCTGTATCAATGCTAAATTTGACAAATAAGAATTTATCATTTGAAAATCGGGAAATCAAAAGACTGATTGTCGTACTTTGATTTTTCTTGATAATTTTGAATTAAAATTTACTCCTCACTTGAAAACCTACTGTAGCAGGCGCGCCAAAACTAGCAATGTCTCCTAAAGCACCAAAATTAAATGCAGTTGCCAGATACTCCACATCAAAAATATTATTGGCAAAAAAGTAAATGCCATAATTATCTCGTTCGTAGCCAAGACGAGCATTTACCAAGACAAAAGGTTCTTGTTCAAAGTCATTGGCATTATCAAAAACCGTCGTACCAAATCCCTGTAATTCTAGTCTAGTGAAAATACCAGGATTAGCACGATACTGTAGGGCTAAGTTATAAGTATAGTCTGGGGAATAAGGCAGACGATTACCATCAATTTGTTCATTGCGGAAAGGGTTTTCAAATTCATCGAAAGTAGCATCCACATAACCGAAACCAGCAATTACATCAAATCCATCAAAAGGAGTTGCTCTCAACTCTACTTCAAAACCAGTAATATCAGCATCAGCATTGCCAATTTGACGAGAAAACCCAGAATCATCAGAGACGAGTAACTGAAAATCTTCAACAGGACTATAAAAAGCAGCTAAATTGAGATTTATGCGATCGCTAAACCAAGAAGACTTTAAACCGATTTCGTAGTTAGTAGAAGTTTCCGTATCGTACCTCAATACCTCTTCTACCGTTGCTTGATAATTTACCCCTGCGGGATTATAACCTCTGGCGATCGAGCCATAAACCATTAAGTTAGGATTAAAATCATATTGGGCAGTGAAACGAGGTAACAAAATCTCATCATCTTGTTCTACATCTTCAAAACTTAGGTTAGTAGCAGTTCCTAGAAATTCGTTAGCATCCCTCTTATCTAAGATCGAATCAAAAAGTTCGTAACGCAATCCTACAGTTAAGGTTAAAGCATCGACTGGTTTGTAACTAGCCTGACCAAAAAGTGCAAAAGTATCTTCATCAATTTCTGCTTCGGTAAAATCCCCACTAGAGGAGGTAATAAAACGAAATTCATCCACATTAAAATCTCTAGATTCGTAGTATCCACCAAAAATCCACTCAAACCTTTCACTTTCTTCAGGAGATTGTAAGCGAATCTCTTGGCTAAGCACTGTTGAATTTACATCTACAGCAAAAACGGCTGCTATAGCTGAAATACCGCCATCAGAGTCATACTCAAAATTACTATCGGAAAAACGTCTTGCAGTAATTGAAGTCAAACGAAAGGCGGAATGTTCGTAATCGACTCTAATTGATTGAGTATCGTTATTAAGATCGTTAAAACCTTGAAAGTCTTGCTCTGTTTCAAAAGGATCGTCTGATTGTAAAATAACAAAAGGTTGCGCTCCATCATCATAACCATCTACAGAAGCGTTAAAAGCAATACTTAAATTATCCGTAGGAGTCCAAAGTAATTTACCTCTGGTAGTAAATCCTGACTGAGAATCAATATCTGTATCGAGAAAAGTGTTTTCGGTATAACCATCTCTGTTTTCATAGCTCCCTGAAAGGGAAAAAGCTAGTTTATCTTCGACGATAGGACTACTTAATCTAGCTTGTACGTCGAAATTATCGAAATTACCATAGCCAATATTTCCATTAAATTCAAATTCGTCGCTTGGTGGTTTGGTAATAACATTAACTACCCCTGCTCTGGCGTTTTTACCGTATAAAGTAGATTGAGGACCCCGTAATGTTTCTACTCGCTCGATATCAAATACTTCTACTCCCAAAAAGTTAACGTAATCATAAGGAACATCATCTATGTAAAAAGCTACGGGGTCGCGGGCGAAAAAGTTAAAATTGCTCGAACCTCGAATACTGTAATTAACAAAGTTTCGACTGGGAGTATAGGTAGTAAAATTGGGGGTGTTTTCGGCAACGTCTCTAAAAGAGGTAATATCTCCGTCTTCTGCTTCCTGTTCAGTAATAGCGGTAACACTGATAGGAACATCCTGTAAGTTTTCTGGCTTTTTTTCTGCCGTGACAATAATATCAATTACTTGGTCTGCTGGGGTTACAGTATCTGCTACGGTTGCAGGTGGTGTCGCGTTGATAGTTAGACCTTGAGAAGTTTGTCTTATTTCTCCTGTAGGTGTTGCTGTAATGCCTGTTATAATGACCCGAACCGTACTGATATCCAGATTCGTGGCTGTAATTGAAGCAATGCCATCAACAGGATTTTCTTGGACGAATTCTTTTTCTGGTAACTCTAATTGAGCATTAGGAATGTCGATAATCAGGCTATTGTCTGTTGTGGAAGTAATACTTTGAGGTATCGCACCATCGGAGGTGTTTAAGATAATTTCGATTCCTTCTGTTATCGATCTGACTTCGATTTGATTGATAACAAGAGAATTATTATTTAACTGTGGTAATTGCGATCGCTGATATGGTAAGCTTTCCCTTTCTCGCCATTCTCTCACCGTAGTTGCAGGGAATTCATCGGATAATGTTTTGTTTTCTACGGCGCAGGCTTTGCTACCAACATTTGTGAACAACGATGAAACCAAGAGGCTACAAATAATTCCAGTTTGTAATTGTTGCTTCACTATCAGCTTGTTATTTTTCAGGTTAAATAATTGACCACATACAATCGGCTCAAGAGCTTATTGCGTCGTTTTCCAATCAATATAGAAACCTATCATTAACAAATTTGAGAATCAAAAGACACACTGTCGTATTTGTATCAGTGAGAGCAGTTTTTTATTCTTAGCGTAGTTGAAAAATCTGAATCAGCTACCGTAAAGCTAATATTAATTCTGACTGTAAGGATGAGGGATGAAAAGTAGTACTAAGTAATTTGTGGTTTCTATTGGGAATTACTAGAACTTAATTTCGATTCCAAGATGAGTGGCTGATTATTCAATTGGATAATGGTGACAAAGATAATAAATCAAAAAAGAAGACTAAGAAACTTACTTTCTTGTCTCCTCTCAATTGTTTAACTTAGCACCTATTTCAAGTTCTCAAATTTGAGAATCAACTACTTTGTGTATTGCTTCGACAATTTGTTGAGGCTGCACAATAGTTAAAGCTTCTAATTTTCCGTTGTAAGGAGTGGGAATATCTTGAGAAGATAAACGCACTACAGGAGCATCCAATTCATCAAATAGCTGTTCGCTAACTAAAGCCACTAATTCTGCCCCAATACCGCCTGTTTTCATACATTCTTCCACAATAATTACACGGTGAGTTTTCTTTACCGACTCTCTAATAGTTTCCATATCAAAGGGTTTTAAAGAAATCAGATCGATAATTTCTGGATCGTAGCCTTGTTTTTCGAGATTTTTTGCTGCTTGAGTGCAATGGTGACGCATCCGAGAATAGGTCAAAACAGTGACATCTTTTCCTTTGCGGACTACTTCAGCTTTATCTAGGGGTAAGATGTATTCCTCTTCTGGTAAATCGTCTTTTAAGTTGTAGAGTAAGACGTGTTCAAAAAAGAGTACGGGATTTTCATCTCTAATTGCTGCTTTTAAAAGACCTTTGGCATTATAAGCTGTGGAGCAAGCCACAATTTTTAGCCCAGGTACAGCATGAAAATAAGCTTCTAATCTTTGAGAGTGTTCTGCGCCCAACTGTCTACCAACACCACCAGGTCCTCGAATAACCATCGGGATTTTAAAGTTTCCGCCAGAGGTGTAACGTAACATTCCTGCATTATTGGCGATTTGATTAAAAGCAAGCAGTAAAAAGCCCATATTCATCCCTTCTATGATTGGGCGTAAACCTGTCATAGCTGCTCCTACTGCCAAGCCACTAAAACTATTTTCCGCGATAGGAGTATCTAAAACTCTAAATTCACCATATTTTTCGTATAAGCCTTTAGTAACTTTATAAGAGCCACCATAATGTCCGACATCTTCTCCCAAGACGAATACGGTGTTATCTCTTGCCATCTCTTCGTCTGTGGCTTCCCGCAGAGCGTTAAACATTAAAGTTTCTGCCATAATTTTTTATCCATGACTGCCAATAGATAATACTATCATTTAAGATTGGTTTGAGATGATGCTGTGAGCGGAAAAAATGCTAATTTCCTCACGGAGTTTTAATTAAGTTATCATATTTTGCGATCGCTTTAAGGAAATGAAAATAATTAATTTATTGGGGACATTTTGGGAACAAGCAGCGTCAGCAAATATAAGTAAATGGTGAAATCGCTTTCTTAAACTAACTGAATTTTGGGAGTGGTGCAACCGAGAAATTAAAGAGATAGGTAATCTCAGGTGAAAATCCCCTTATTTCATGTAACTGAAAATATAACTATTCGTAATTTCGTCAAATTCCTGATAAAATTGCTGCTTCCCTAATCCAACTGGGAATTCACAAGGCGAGATCGCATTACTATTCCTCTATCAAACTGTCCTCGAATGAGATTTTTATCGTGATTTTTAACAAGCCAATTCAGTTAGCTTCAAAGCTATGGATAAGATGGGATAAGCCCATCCTTTGGATATTGATCGCTGAGATGGCTGAAAAAGCAATTTTTAGCCTTCCTTACGTATTTGCATGTTTGTTATTACTTAAAGGTCATAACCCTGGGATTGACTTGATGCTACGTTACAATGAGGTTCAGCTTTGGTTTTCTGGAGGAAACGTATACAGTTATAGTCAGTTACCAAAGGGGGGAGTCTATCCACCTGCTAGCCATGTAATTCTGTGGCCTTTTTTAACCTATTCATCGTGGGTATTTGTTCGCTGCTTGTGGGTAATTACTAGCCTGGCTGGGCTAGTTGGTTTAGTATATCTGCTAGTAGGAGCTAGTAAAGCATACGATTTTAAAGAAAAGGCATTTGTGGGATTGATGATTTTAGCCACCAATGCTACCCACATTAATATTCTTAAAGGTCAGCTTACTATCCACACTTTAGCCTTCTTAGTTTCGGGATTAGTGCTTATTGGTGAATACTCACAAAAGCAACAAAATAGATGGCAATTGAGCCTCCTAGCAGGTTTTCTAATTGCAGTTGCACTGGTCAAGCCAACAATAACTGTCCCATTTTTGTTAATTCCGATGTTTGTTCCTCAAGGTCGGTTGATAGCTATTATTACTGTTATTATTTATACTTTATTGGCTTTGTTGGCGACAGCTTTTCAAGACTCCAATATTGTGATGCTTCATTTAGAATGGTTAGAACGTGGAACAATCGGAGCTGTATTAGGCTCGAAAGACAGTGCAGGTATGATGGGCGGATATGGTGATATTCATAGTTTTTTGGATTCGGTAGGAATGTCGGAATTCAACTTCGAGTCTTCAATTCTAATCTTGGCGATTTTTGCTGTCTGGTTGTATTTTCATCGTTTTGTTGATTTGTGGCTCTTGATTGGAATTGCTTCATTAGTATCTAGATTTTGGGCATACCATAGAATGTACGATGACATACTGATTATATTGCCAATGGTGACGTTATTTCGCCTTACTAAACAAACTACTCTAGATCGAACATCTAGGACTCTGAGTGGCATCTTATTAGGAATCGCAACTTTTTCAATTTTATTTTTTGATAGATTGCTCTTCCTAAATTCTCCTGGGATAGCTTTATTTGTAAGTGGACAAGTAACAATTTGGATACTGATGTTAGGATTTCTGGTTTTTCAAGCTTTTGTACAAAGAAACAAGATAATTCAGTTATGAATTATTATTGTCAGGTTAAGGGAACAGAAAAAGCAAGAGTTAGAATTATCCAGGATAAATAGCTCTCTTACCCTTAATTAGACACATTAACTCTAGTAATCTTTTTCCAGATTTTTATTCCTTCTTCCATAATTTCTTTAGTCATATAAGCTAATAATTGATACAGATTTAAAGATAAGCTTGCTCCTTTAGCCAGTTAGGAGGACATAAGAGTCTTAATACTGTTCGGTTAACGATTATTACTCTTTAAGTGGGAAAGTGAGGAGTAATTATCTCCCTACTAATAAGCAAATAAGGCTTATCGAACAGTATTGCATCCCACTCATAAATTAACTGGGATGACGCGGTGCGCGATCTCCTAAAAACATATATACGATCTCGCCTCAAAACTGCTTTAGAAAGCCTCAGAGTAATTGTAGCCAGTGAGGGGAGTTTAAAAAATTAAGGAAATCCCCTCTTATTAAAGAAATGATTGCTGTTTTAAGATGCAGTAGCTACTAACCCACTATGTCTCAATAATGGTTCGGTTTGAGGTTCGCGTCCTCGGAATTGTTTAAATACTTCCATAGGGTGCAAACTACCACCTAAAGAAAGAATTGTGTTGCGATATTTTCTACCTACAGTAGCCACGGCAGATTCATTTTCTAAGCCTACTTCTTCAAAGGCTGCAAACGCATCCGCGCTTAAGACTTCTGCCCATTTATAGCTGTAGTAACCTGCTGCGTAACCACCTGCAAAGATATGTCCAAAAGCACATAAGAAGTTATCTTCAGGTAAAGGTTTTAGAACAGTGGTATTCTCAGCAATTCGGTTGCGAAGATCGTTAGGAGTTTCATCACCTCCTGGTTGATAGTTATGATGCAACTCTATATCTACTATGCCAAAGTGTAACTGACGCAGAGTTGCAGAGCCACTCATATAGTTTTTCGCTGCTACCAGTTTTTGATAATACTCTTCGGGTAAAGTTTCCCCAGTTTCGTAGTGTTTTGCCATACCGAAAAGAGTAGAGCGATCGTAACACCAGTTTTCCATAAACTGACTTGGTAATTCTACCGCATCCCATTCCACATTGTTAATCCCTGCTGCTCCTACATGGTCGATTGTAGTCAGCATATGTTGTAAACCGTGACCGAATTCATGGAAAAGAGTAGTTACTTCACCAAAAGTCATTAGGCTAGGTTTCTCATCTACAGGAGGGGTTTGGTTACAAATGAGATAAGCTACAGGAAGACGAGTAGTAGTTTTACCTTCCACAGTCATTTTCGCTCTACCTACACAATCATTCATCCATGCGCCACCGCGTTTTTCTGCGGGGCGAGAATAGGGATCGAGGTAGAAGTTGGCAATCACTTCATCCTGTTCATCTTTAATTTGGAAGAAGCGTACGTCTTCATGCCATACTGGTGCTTCGCCATCAGCAGCAGTAATTGTAACTCCAAAGATGCGTTTAGCTAAACCAAATAAACCTTCTAAAACTTGAGGTAATGGGAAATAGGGGCGCAATTCTTCGGCTTTAAAGTCAAATTTAGCTTCTTTTTGCTTCTCTGCCCAATAGGTAGTATCCCAATGTTTGAGATCTTTTTTGCCAGAAAAAGTTTTTAATTCTGCAAACTCTTTCATCGCAGCATCGTAAGAAGCAACCCGCAATTCTTCAGAGAGTTTATCTACTGCTTCGACGCTAGGTGCCATTTTACGAGCTAAACTGAGTTCGGCAAAGGTATCGAAACCGAGAATGTTGGCTTTTTCCTTTCTTAATTCTAAAATACGATCTATGTTAGGTTTGTTATCTAATTCTCCACTAGAAGCACGAGAGAGAAAAGCTTTGTAGAGTTTTTCCCTTAACTCACTACTGGTTGCATACTTCATAAAGGGAATGTAACTAGGATAATCTAAAGTAACTACCCAAGGGCCATCTTCAAGAGTCGCAGTTTCTTTTCCCTCGGCTTTTGCAGTTTGCGCCATTAAACCCAACGCACTTTCAGGTAAACCCTCAACATCCTTTTTATCGGTTAGTTTTAATTTAAAAGCTTTTGTCGCATCAAGGACATTATTAGAAAACTTAGTGGATAACTCTGCTAACTCTAACTGTATCTGGTTAAATTTCTCTTTGGTTTCTCCTTCTAAACCCACTCCAGACAATTCAAAGTCTCTGAGGGAAGATTCGATAATACGTTGTTGTGCTGGTTCAAACTTATCCCAGTCTGCACTATTGCGTAATGCTTTAAATGCTTCGTAAAGAGGTTTACTTTGGGAAAGCTGATTGTAAAATTTCACTATCTCAGGCTGCATTGTCTCATAAGCTTCTCTGAGTTCGGGACTATTTTTTACACCCATTAAATGCCCTACTATCCCCCAACTCCAGCCTAACTTCTCTTCCATTGCTGTTAGGGGTTCAACTAAACCATCCCAAGTGGGAGTTACATCTTTTTCGAGGTTAGTTAAATCTGTTTCTAATTGCTTCAGTATTTCAGTTATCGCAGGAACTACATGGGAGGGCTTCACTTTATCGAAAGGAGGTAAGCCTTTACCGATTAATAGGGGATTTTCTGTAATGGTTGCGTTAGTCATATATGAAGATATTTCAGTTTATATCGTATCTTTCGACTGTAACGCTTTATGGATGGAGAGTGTAGGTTTTGGTGGGTTGGGATAACCGAAATTTAGAGTTGATCTCGCGCAGAGACGCAAAGGCGCAAAGTAAAGACACTAAAATATTTGAAGTTTCCAGATTAAGATTATCATTTTCAGCCAAATCCTTTTTTTGCTACAGCTTTTATTTCTTGTGTGAGTTCGGAAATCTGCTGACTTGAGTTATTAATGATAGTATTTAATTCAAGTTGAAAGTCCTTTTCTGATAAATTATTTCTTCTTACAATTCTCTTCAATATACCTTTGTTAATTTCCTGAGACATTTCAAGTAAAAAACTATCTTTTTGTCTCCAGTGAGGAAAATCATAACTTATTAGAGTCTGATTATACGTTACATCACCATAATGAATAGCTGCTATTACTTTTAATGTTTTACCTATAGTTGCACAACGTTCGTCATCTGTAGCAAAGATATACTGAGGATAAGTCTCTTTTATTTTTCTAGTTCCGTTGTATTCGTGAATCGTTTGTAAATAAAACAAGTCCCAAGCTGCTCCCCATATAGCTTGGAATATATCTTGACCTTTACGAGGTTTTATAAACTTATTAAGTTGGTTATGTCCCCCAAATATTGCAACAGCGAATTGCCACGGAATTAATAAATATATTTTCATTTCTTCTATAAAATCATAAAGCTCATTTAAACTTGTTTCTGCATTTTTTTTCGAGCTATCTCCTCTTTCAAGAAGAATTAGCTTGATCTTTAGCAAATAAGCATACAAAGGATAAAGTACAAATTTTAAAACGTCTATTGATTTAGATATGGATGAAATTGTTTGATTGCCAGTATAGTGGTTCATCTGTCTCCAGAAAGCATCTTCAAAGTCATTTAGCTTTTCAATATTCAAATTCAGTGTTCCTGGTTTACTAGCTCTTTCCAATAAACCCCAAGTTGGATTTACAGTAATATTCGATTGAAATACATAATTTTTAAAATTTCTAGCTTTAATTCTTTTGGTTTTGTCTTGTTTCTTAGAAATATTAAAATCAGATACGTGAATACATACATTATTATCAGGTACTAACATATATGGTTTATTGGTCGAATCTAAGTTTTTAACCTCACTCCAGCTTGGTTTTGAACACTCACCTTGATGATTCACAAAAAAATACTCTTGTCTACTCATTCGGTTTAGATAATGATGATTTATTATTTAGTAGTTAAATACTATAAGGGATTTTTAAAAGGTGACTATGATTTAGTAAAACTTTATACAATGCTATTTTCTAAACTATTTCTTATTGCTTCTTGTTTAGTCTCGCCAAAAGAGGAAACAAAATTTAATTCTGGACAAGTTGCGGAATAGGCTTGTGATTCTTCATCCCATTCTATGATTGCTCTAATATTCATTGTTCGATCCCCCTAAATCCCCCTTAATAAGGGGGACTTTGTTGATTATGAGGTATAAAAATGAGGTCGCGTTAACCAATCAAACTCTTCAATAAAAGCGATCGCACTTACACGATCGATAAAGAATAATCACAAACCAAGTAAGTGATACCATATATAATACTATTATGCCATTTTATATGGATAATAAATGAAAACTAAAATAGTAATAGATACTAATGTTCTGATCGGCGCACTGATTGCTAAACAGTATAGTGCTAACCGTAAATTAATAGAGTTATGCTTAAAGAAAGAATTTTATCCTTTGATAAACAACACTCTATTTACTGAATACGAAGATGTTATTAGTAGGAAAGAAATTTTAGATAAGTCAATCTATACAGAATCAGAAATTAATGAACTCTTAGACGCTTTATTAAGTATTTGTCAGTGGGTTAAAATTTATTATCTATGGCGACCGAATTTACAAGATGAAAAAGATAACTATTTAGTAGAATTAGCTGTTGCAGGTAATGCCAAATTTATTGTTACGCATAATGTTAAAGATTTTCAGCGAAGTCAATTAAAATTCCCTAAAATTCAGATTAAAAAACCACAGGAGATTATTTAAGTATGGCTGCAATCAATGTCAGATTAACCGATGAAAAACACGAACGCTTAAAAGAATTAGCTAAATCAAAAAATATTAGTGTTAATAAGTTAATGGAAGAATTAGCTACTATTGCTTTGACAGAATATGATGCAGAAACTAGGTTCAAGTTAAGAGCAAATCGTGGTTCAGTAGAGCGTGGTTTGGAATTAATTAATAAATTACAAGAACATTTTGGGGATGAAGATTGATTTTAAAATTAAAACAATATCTGGAAAATTGCGCTCTTAAATCAAAATGCGATCGCCTTAAATATCAGAAATGCGATCGCAGTCAGTGAACTACTAAAGTATCTTAAAATTAAAAATACATACCATTTAGAGGATATTGAACCACTGTTCTTAAATCTTGACGTTTAAAAATATTTAAAAAATCCTCTTGTTTTGTCTGCCATTTTTGCCATTGTTGTTGACGCTTTTCTCTTAATATTTCATTTAAAGTAGGCATAGTTTGCGCGATCTTTTGCTTCAGTATTTGTTGTAAAAATTGTTCTAAAATAAAATAGTCTTGAATCATGCCCAAGACAATTTGAATTTCTTTGATTTCTTCTAAATAGTTGCTGTAGGTTGGGCAATAAAGCTCTTGAAAAAGCTCCATGTTGTAGCGAGTTTGTTTAGCAACTTTGCGTAAATCATGCAATATTTTTTCCTGAGTTAAAGAAATATCGTTCTCCATAGTAATCTTTTTAATATCAAAAAAAGCGATCGCTCCATCAGTTATATCTAAACCAATTAACCAACCAGGATGCAATAGTAGATAACTTATTTGAGGTAATAAAAGATCGGGTAAAATTTGCTTAACATCGAGTGCTGCTATTGACTGATATTTAGGATTGTCTAACCATAACTGAAAGTTATTCTGAAGCTTTGAATAGCTTTTACCCTTGAGAGTTTTACTCACAGCTTTGAAAGCAGATTTGCGCTGTTTCTTGAGCTTTTTGAACACAATTTCTAAGCTTTTTTGTTCGCTTTTAGGTATATGGGGTTGATATTGGGTAACTAAAGTTTCTTGTAAAACATCGATATCTCTTAATTTGCCTAAAATTTTTGCTACTTTACCAATACTTGTCGGAGTAACATTAGTCGGTAAATCAACAGCAAGAGCAAAACAAGCAATAATACTCCGTAAACGGCGCATTCCTACCCTCATTTTATGTAAATGTTCTGGATCTTTATCTTTTAAGACTTCCTTTTCGTACTGATTATATCTATTATACTGGTTTGCGATCGCAATATACGCCCATTCTCCCAGAGTTTGATTAGCTTGCTGTTGCTCAATCATTTCGATAATTTGCTATCAATTCGGCTCAAAAGCCTCTAATCTGATTTTATTGTTGTAATCTGGCTTAATTAGATTTAGTTACCTATTTAATGAGGTATTAATTATGTTTACTACCATCAGGCATAATCGTACCCTGTAACCTTGCTCGATGAAAAATGGTATCTTCGATATCTGCATCAGTTAAATTAGCTCCTCTCAAATCCGCTTTTGTCAGATTTGCTCCTCTTAAGTTCGCCCCTGCTAAGTTAGCGTGTTTTAAGTCAGCATTAGTAAAGTTTGTCCCTCGCAGTTTAGCTTGTTCTAAATTACTATGGCTCAGATTGGCACCATCTAAATTTACCCAACGTAAATCAGCTTGTTTTAATTGCGCTTCTGAAAAATTAGCCTGACACAAGTAAGCTTTATAAAAATGACTAAAAATTGCTTTTACTCGATAAAAATTAGCTTTGTAACCAACAAATCCCAATAATTCAGTATCATACAAGTTAGCATAACTAAAATCGGCTTCATTCCCATGAGCTTCAATCAATTCAGCTTCGCTCAAGTTTGTTCGATGTAATTTTGCACCAATTAAATTAGCTTGATTTAGATTAGCTTTTCTCATCGAAGTTCCAATCAAATTAGCATCACTAAAATTGACTCGCTGACAACTAGCTTCACGTAAGTCAGCACCGATCAAATTAGCATGAGTTAGCTCTGCATCTATTAAATAAGCCTGGCGTAGAATACTATTGCTCAAATTAGCATCACTCAAACAAGCGTTAATCAATTCTGCTTGCTCTAGATTTGCTCCCGCTAAATCTACTGCGGTTAATTCAGCATCGGTTAAATCGGCTTTGACTAAATTAGCTTTTGTCAGACTAGCAGCTTGAATGTCTAAACCACTAAGGTTTGCGTCTTGAAAATCTAATTCAATGTTACTCTTTTCCCTCCGCCACTTTTGCCAAGATTCTAAACCTTGTTTGAGCTTTGTCAGATGCTCTACATTTGCCATGAAACCACTCCTAACCGCAGTCTTATTGTAAACGATTTCTTTGACTATCAAGCTTTAGATGTGGTGACTGATAATTAAGATAGGGATAGATGTAGATAGATTAGCGCAGATGCTACCACCGAAACAATGGAGCGAATCGTCAAGCAAGCAAGACAGCGTAGGGCAATCCTGACAATAAAAGCGGAACTAGAAGCCGATCTCGCATTTCGCCAAGAGATTCACAATATATGGAACGATTAGAGTAGTTTGTAACTCAGATCTTTCCGTTCAAGATGTAGAAACCGCTAATCCTAATAACTTGATGAGTTTTTTGCTAGAGATAAGCGATCGCATTTCGCAGTATTAAACAACTACTAGGCAAAGACTACAGATTACTCAACCGCCAAAGACAACAAAAGCAGACTCGATCGCACCTACGCCATAAAGCCCAAAAATGCTCTGCCAATAATCAAAAAGGTGAGTCCAATTTAGGTGAATATGTAGACCGATTAATAGCCAAGGCAATTGTGGAATATGCTCAACAATATCGAGTTAGCGCGATCGCCATTCCTCAAGTTGAAGACATTAACTAACAATTTGCCATCATTAACAAATAATTCGTTATTGTACAAGTAGATGTCGATTGCCACATTATTTGTCGTCTTGACAAATTATTTGACTCTAATTGTGAATCGCTGAATTCTTCTAGTAATAAAGATTATATGCCATTTTTCCTCTAAAATTCCTCTAAAAGCGTTATTGACAAATTTAGTGTCCAATTTTAGATGTTTGACAAATTATTTGTCCATTTTTTTTGATGCCGTGAAACTCAGTCTATGATTGCTTTTAGCGGTACTTAAACATTTTAAACGGTCGAAATAAGATAAAATGCTGTTGCTGATTGATTTGAGCGTTATTTTTTTGGTGCGATCGCTACTAGGAGAGAAACTACTCCCGCAGCTATGCCTCCGTGCAAAGAATAGATGGTGTAAAAAGTTTGATGATTTGTTAAGGACAAAAGCCCAGAAAAGCGGTGCGACCCCGCGTCGGCGACAGGCCCTAAAGGACTCGCTACGCATCGCGCAAGGGAACGCGCACCAAGAAGAGAATTTAGGAACTATTTGCGATCGCTATAGACAAAAATGCGTTCTACAAAATCTTTTCCTGGTAGATGTAAGGTATCTTTTGGTACTTTAGCTTTATATGTCAATAAATCTTCCGCTTCTTTACCCAGTAATGATGAAAGATCGCGAGCAGCTAGTTCAGTAGCAACCATAGTTTTATTCTTGAATGTAATTGTCTTGCTTCTTTTTTATTGTGACTACTATTCAAAATAATTACTCTTAATTTTTTCTGATAAATTTTGGCTTTTAATCTATCACTTCAAAATATATTGCCATAGCCAGATGTACCCACCGTAAACTAATCTTAATAGATAGTAAGTTTGGTTTAGTAGGTGGTGCAGGTATTTCCGATCTTTGGGATGGTAAAGAAAAAGACGATGATACTCAGCCTTGGTTAGATGTGGAAATGCGTCTAGAAGGAGAAATTATCAGCATTTTAGAAGGGGTATTTTCTCAACACTGGACTTTTGGCGATGGTATCGCTAATTTAAGCAAGCCTAAATTTCAGACTTCTCAAGATGAAAATAAAGAGCAAAATTTGATGTTAGTCATACCAGGAGCAAATCCCAGAATTCGCTTTTCTCCTATTAGAGCTTTTAAATACAATAGTATTATTGCTGCCCGTAAGCGAATTTGGCTAGCCAGCCCCTATTTTTTACCTGACGATAACTCTATAGACTTATTAGTAGCAGCAAAACAAAATGGTGTGGATGTTCGCATTCTGACTACCAGCAAGCGCAGTGATAAAAAACCCGTGTACTATGCTTCCTACGAACACTACGGTAAATTATTGAAAGGTGGGGTGGAAATTTTTGAGTTTCAACCCAGTATGACCCATGCTAAATTACTGTTAATAGACGATCGCTGGGCAACTACAGGAAGTGCCAACTTCGATCCTCGTAGCTTCTGTCACAACGAAGAGTTAGATCTATGCAGCGCACAGCCAGAACTAGTCAAGGGAATTAAAAATACTTTTGAAGCAGGTTTCGCCCAGAGTCAACGTGTTACCTATCAAGACTGGCAAAAACGCTCTCTTATTAGACATCGCATCTTAGGTAATATGGTCAATTTCTTCCAATGGCAACTTTAGAGGAATGAGGAATTAGAGAAGGAGGAAAAAGGAAAAAGGAAAAAGTCAACAGCATTTTTGTAATCAGAGTTTGAAGAGCGACAAAATTGTATTATCTATTCCCTGTTCCCTTTGAATTTATGTTATTTGGTGAAAACTATTTAAACCAGGCAAAAATACGCTCCCACATATCTTTAATATTGGCGGGACTGGCAATAGCATGACCTTCACCCCAATAACGGACAAATTCGGCTCTTTTCCCCTGACGATAGAGGCTGGCAAAAAATTCTTCTCCTTGCTGGATGGGGACATGATCCATATCCCCTTGAATAATCATCAAGGGAGTTTCAACGCGATCTACGGCAAAAATTGGGCTGTTGCGGAGGTAACGCCCCAAATCCTTCCAAGGTGGATTACCCATAGCTACTTGAGCGGATTCTATGATTACGCCTGCAAAGAAATCTTCGTGGGCATCTTCCCGATAGCGAAATCTAGGATCGAATGCGCCATATAAACTTACCAGATTTGCAAGCCCAGCTAAGGATACTGCTGCTTTGAAGCGATGGGTTTGGGTAATTAGACCATAAACAGCGTAACCACCAAAACTTTGACCCATTAAATAAAGTCTTTCGGGATCGGCAATTCCCAGAGCGATCGCTTTTTCCACTGCGGGTAATACTCCATTGAGTAATTTCAGCATCGGATCGTCTGCTTCTCCTTCTGGTTTGAGGGGAATACTTGGTTGAAGAAATACATAACCTTGGGCTGCTGCTAGTTGAAAATTGTAGGGACTAGGAAAGTTCAGTTCGTGAGAAGGATGAGTGGTAGGGCTAATAACCCAACCTGGATAAACTTCTGTTATTACAGGATAAGTGCGTTCTGAGTCATAGTCTGGCGGTAAAATTAGCTGTGCCTGGAGTTTTTCCCCATCTAAGCTGATATATTCGATTTGACGTAGTATACCTGGCTTAATCTCACGGAGAAAGGTATTAGTTTCTAAAAAACAATTGCTTTTAGAGTTACAAGAAGACCAAAGATAAGTACCCGTGTCATCGTTAGCGGTAAAAATTACTGTATCTGTTTGGGATTCATAAGCTGCTACCTGGGCTTTTGCTGCGGGTTTCTCTAAAAGTTTCCAAGTGTCTTCTACCAAGTCGATTTGATAAAATTCGGTTTGTTCCTCTACCTCAGCACTAACTATAATCTTGGTAAATTCTTGTTTCGTAGAAACTACTTGAGTATCGCCCCTTCTAGTATCTCCTGGATATACAATTGCAGTAATGGATGCTTCTAGTTCAGTGGTAATATTTTCTGGAGCATTACCTTCAAAACTTATGCGCCACAGATTACCTTCAGCAAGTCCGACAAAAGATTTACTTCCTATTTCTGACAATAATTCTGTTGGGGATGTTTTCATATCTGCGGTTAAGCAAGTTTCTTCGCCATCAGATGCTATTAACCACCAATCATAGCGATCTTGGGGACTGGGTTGAGCCTCTTCTGTCTGTGCAGCATAAACCAGTAATTTACCTTCTACCGTCCAAAGTAAACGGGGTTTATTTCTAATTAAAGGCGCAGCATTGAGTTTTTTACTTCCCCAAGTTTGTACCGTATTATCGTTGCAATTGTAAATATAAATCTGGGGCGGGCTTGCTCGTTCTGACTCATAGCCGATAAAAGCTAGCTGTTCGCTATTCTGTGACCAACACAAAGAACCAGCCGATACATCATTGTTGACTTCTAATCTTTTTTGCGATCGCTCTTGCCAAGAAATAAGCTTAACGGCATATCTAAAAGCTAGCTCAAAGTTGAGGGGTAAATGTGCTTGTGGTTGACGAATATCTACTGTTTCCAAACAAGCCAGCCAATCTTTATGAGGTGAGAGGGTATATTCTTGGGTATTAGCTGTAATTAGAGTTTTTGTAGCATTTTTAGTTACATTAATTACTATAGTAGTTTTGCGATCGCGCTTAGCTACATCCACAGCAACACCACTTTGTAAAACGCTAACGGTTACTTCTTCTCCTCTGTTAGTTTTTTGCGATCCTTGCCATGCTTTTTGTGGTGCATCTGTTTCGATAATCATTCCCAAGGGTTTTTCATTTTCGGGCAAAACAGTACAGATAATCTCTTCATTGTCAATCCAAGCATAAGGGCGATCGCCCACATCTTCAAAATTAATTCCTCTTTGAGTAAGCTGTTGTAAATTACCCGTAGCTTTATCCCAAACCCAAAGAGTAACATTGCCTCCCTTGGTAGATAACATCGCTAATCGTTTGCCATCGGGCGACCAAGCTGGCGACCAATAACCAACATCTTCTTCTATTCCTTTGGTAAGATTAACAGGCTCAAATGTGGCTAAATCTAATAACCAAATATCAGCGCGATCGTTTCCCCACAGAAAATCTTGTTTGTGATTTTTAGTGGTTGCTTTGGCTCTTTGGACTACATAAGCTAATATTTTGCCATCTGGAGAAAAACTATACGCCCCACCAAAATAGCGTCCGATTTGTTCGAGGTGAAATAAGTCTTCTACTTGCAAGAATTTTAGTGACATGATTCTTTAAAATTAAGCAGCAAAAATTTCAGTCAAATCTAAAGTAAATCCAGGTAATATATCTTTTCCTGATAGTGTTTGAGGATTGTTTAATATTTCTACAGCTTGTCCTGGACGATATATTTCTACTATCTTAGCTGATGGTTCAATGAGCCAGCCTAGTCTAACTCCATTGTCTAGATACTCGCGCATCTTAGCTTGCAGATCCTCATATCTTTGATTCTTAATATCACTGGGACTAACAAGTTCGATAACAAAATCTGGGCAAATAGGCGGAAACCCATCTTGTTGTTGTTGAGTCAATTGATTCCATCTGTCCAGTTTAATCCAGCTAACGTCAGGACTTCTTCTTGCGCCACTGGATAAAACAAACACCGTAGAAGAATCGAAGACTTCTCCAGTACCGTCTCGATCTGCCCAATTTCTCAACCTTTGGGTTAGTCTACTATTTTTTTTACCTGCTGTTCCACCAGTAGGACTCATGACAATTAATTCTCCGTTTGCAGTTAACTCTAATCGTGCTACTTGTTCAGCGTAAGCTAGCTGTTCAAACTGTTCTGGAGTTACTTTAAATCCCTTGGGAATAGTGAGTGGTACAATCGCATCTTCGGTGAACGCTTCCATGATTCTTGAACTAATGTCTTTTTTATTATTATGAATCAATCGACTTGAACTATATTGTACGATTCGTTATCTTCCAGTTTTAGATGCCAGACCAACAAAAACTTCAGCTATTATGGCAAGCATATTTAACAACATTGCCTAAAAATCACTCTCATCGATTTAGTCTTTTACCTGATGCTTGGAGCTTTGGTGACAGTCCTCAAATAGCCGATCGATTAGGCAAATTAGTACTAAATGGGATTAAAACAGCAACCTGTAGTCGCTATCTTGGGGAAAATATCTTGGATGAGGCGGGGTTGAGCATTATTTTAGATGGCGACGGAAATCCGATTTGTATCATCGAAACTTACGAAATTACGATTCGACGCTACCAAGATGTTGACGAAGAATTTGCCACAGCAGAGGGTGAAGGGGATTTGAGCTTAGAGTATTGGCGAAAGGCTCACTGGGATTTCTTTTCCCGTGAAGCAGAAAAAGAAGATTATGAGGTAAGCGAGAATATGCTTTTGAATTGTGAGCGGTTTCGTCTTCTTTATGCACACTCTAATACTTAGTTTGCAATTTAAATAGTTTTAGATAGTTCTGAGTTTTTATTTTGTTATTAAACGGCAAAAATTTCAGTTAAATCTAAAGTAAATCCAGGTAATATATCTTCTCCCGATAGTGTTTGAGGACTGTTTAATATTTCTACAGCTTGTCCTGGACGATATATTTCTACTATTTTAGCTTCTGGTTCAATTAGCCAGCCTAGTCTAACTCCGTTATCTAAATACTCTTGCATCTTGGCTTGCAGATCCTCATATCTTTGATTCTTAATATCGCTGGGACTAACAAGTTCGATAGCAAAATCAGGCGCAATGGGAGGAAAACCATCTTGTTGTTGTGGAGTTAATTGATTCCATTTGTCTAAACTAATCCAGCTGACATCGGGACTTCTTCTTGCACCGTTTGGTAAAACAAACACCGTAGAAGAATCAAAAGCTTCTCCAGTACCATCTCGATCTGTCCAAATTCCCATTTGTTGTGTCAAACGACGATTTTTTCTACCTGCTGTACCACCAGTAGGACTCATGACAATTAATTCTCCGTTTGCAGTTAACTCTAATCTTGCTAATTGTTCGGCGTAAGCTAGCTGTTCAAACTGTTCTGGAGTTACTTTAAATCCCTTGGGAATAGCGATCGCTTCCATTTTGTTTTCTAACTAATATTTTTAATTATTATTTTATCTACCTCAGATCGACTTACAGATAGATAAAAGTTAATTTTGTTTGCTTAATTGTTTTCTAGAATATATAGCTTTAGCTAGATACATAAATATCGGAAACTATTGTTTAATAACACAAATTGAAGAAAATTTTTACAGCATCGAATCTAATTAATCTTATGTTTAGAGGTAATCAAATAAAAACTGCTGCCCTTCTAGGGTTACTAAGTGGAATATTAGTCTTAGGTGGTTATTGGGCAACTGGTAACGAGCAAGGTGCGTTTATTGGTTTAATTTTGGCTGCTATTAGTAGCTTTGGTTCTTGGTTTTATTCCGATAAAGCTGCTTTAGCTGCTTACAACGCTCAACCCATTACCCGCGAGCAAGCACCAGAACTTTACGATATGGTTGCAAGTTTAGCAAACAAAGCAGATTTGCCCATGCCTAAACTATGTGTTGTTCCCACTCAAACCCCTAATGCTTTTGCTACTGGTAGAGATGCCGATCATGCTGCTGTAGCGGTTACTCAGGGGATTATGCAAACATTAGATCGAGATGAGTTAGCTGGGGTAATTGCTCACGAATTAACTCACATCAAAAATCGCGATACTCTAACTCAAGCTGTAGCTGGTACATTGGGCGGTGCTGTTACTTTTTTGGGTAGAATGCTGAGTTTTGGCGCATTATACGGTCCTGTAAATCGGGATAATCGTCAGGGAGGCAATCCTCTTGGTGTTTTAATTTTAGTTATTCTTGCACCTATCTCCGCATCTATCATTCAGATGGCAATCTCTCGTACTCGCGAATTTTCCGCAGATCGTGGCGCAGCCGAAATTACTGGTAATCCTTTGGCTTTAGCTAGTGCGCTACAAAAGCTGGAGTCAATTGGGAAGCAAATACCCATGAACGGTAATCCCGCTTTTGAGCCAGTATTAATTATGAATCCTTTTTCTGGTGGTGGTTTACAAGCTCTATTTCGTACCCATCCTCCTACAGAAGAACGAGTGCGTCAACTACAAGAAATAGCTAAAAAGCTACAAAAAAATCTAACATTAGCATTTAATTAATAATATGAAAATTAGACTATTTCGAGCTGTAGCGATCGCATTTGTCTTTTGTACGATCTTATTTACTCCTCTCGATTCTGTCTTTGCAGCTACAGTAAAATCAAATAATGTCGATACTACTAAAAAGGCTGCTCAGGAAGTAGTCAAAGACACAGGTGCAAAAAAGCAATTTGGCAAAAATGACAATGGCAATCAATTGATAGATAGTGCCAAAGTGAAAGCCAGCCAAAAACTTAATAACCTAGCAGAAAAAGCCGATTCTTCAGAAAATGTTACCCCAACTGAAAAGCGATTTCTCGATAATTTACAAGATAAATCTTAGATAAACGTGAGTTCGATAAGCGGTGCATAATGCCAAAAAAATTAGTATTTTTGGTCAAAGAATTTGATAGCTACTCAAAACCATCAACTTCGCGAGGGGGTTGATGGTATGTGTCTAAGCAAATCTTTTGGGCTATGGGTTGAATTTCTTCGATAAGTGCATTTTGGACATCGTTTAGCACTCGCTATTTCTGGAAAATGATACCAATTTTCAAATTGTTTAATGCTGATTATTTTGTTTTTTTACATCTTTAGTTAGATAGATAAAATTAGTAAATAAGAGATTATTGTTAAATAGTTACTGTTTTGAACTCTAATAATTATCTATCAAAATTTGTATTCTAAGACTTCTTTCTTTAGATAGAGGTAATTAGTACTAGAACATTGATAATTATTTAAATATAAAACAGTTTTTATTGAAGATTTTTTGGTTACGAGGAGCAAAATTACAATGTCAAGATATCAAATGAAGTTTAACAGCTTGGGAATAGGTGCTTTACTTTTATCTTTAGCCACAATAGGTACTACATTAGAAACCTCTCAACTACGAGCTCAAGAAGTAGAAGGAAATACCAATATAGAAGAAATCTCCGAATCAGAAGACGTTACCGTTGGCGAGGAAGTAACTGTCAGAGGTGAAGTCGAAGAAGTCGAACCAGGTGTTTCTTTTGTAATGGAAGAAGAAGGCTTTCTGGAAGGAGATCGAGTCCTAGTAATTAACGTGTCAGGAGAAGAATTACCAATAGCACCATCAGACGATCTGGAATTACAGGTGACAGGAGAAACGGGAATGCTAGTTTTAGCTGATGTAGAAAGTGAATATGGACTAGATTTAGACCCCGAACTTTATGTAGATTATGAAAATCAGCCAGTCATTTTCGCTCAATCCATGGTCTTATCTCCAGGGTTAGAAGATATCTCTGAAGACCCTACTCTTTACTATGCTCAAGAGGTTGCTGTTGAAGGGGAAGTCGATGAGATTAGAAGCGACTATACTTTTACCCTCAAAGAAGACCAACTAATTGGTGGCGATGATTTGTTAATTATTAATGCTACAGGAGAGCCGATACCTACAGAAGATGAAAAAGTAGTAGTTACTGGTACAGTTCGTCCTTATATCAAAGCTGAATTTGAAAGAGACTACGATCTTACTTGGGACTTAGACATACAGGAAGAAATAGAAGCTGAATACAGTGAAAAGCCTGTCTTAGTTGTAGATAGCATTTATACTTCTGCTGAAGATGACGGTTTACTAGAGTAATCCTCACAGGGCTTTCGTCTCATAAAAAAGAGGAAGGAAAGAAAAAGATTGCACTCATTAGTTATTCTTTTCTTTCTCTCAAGTAATTTCCGATCATCCGCTCTATTGCGATCGCAAAAAAGTAAAAATATGCATGAATCAGTAAAATCAACCCCAAAAAATCAATTACCCAGTAAACAAAGATTTGCTGATACTTTTCGCTTTTTAAGTCGTATTAGCTATTGGATTCACCTTTTACTTGGTACTATTTCTGGTGTCATCTTATTTTTAGTAGGTTTTAGCCGTAATTCAGCCAACATTAATAGTAATGGAGTTAATGTCGGTATTGTCTTCGCAGTGTTGAGTCTAGTGGCATTAGGATTTAGGGTTTATTGGGCTTTACGATACCGCACATTGGCAAAAACACTACAAAAATTTGATTCTAAGGTGCAACCTAGTAGAGAAGAGATTATTCGGATTCTGCGGTTAGGTTTATTTGTTAGTTTATTGGGTCTATTTTTAGCTTTCTTCGCATCAGAAATTAGCTTGGTATCTCTAGTAGCCGATGCGATCGCTCGTCCTCAAGGAATTGCCGTTTATGACCGCGAACAGGTAGTACAAATCGCCGATTTACTTTTAATCTTGGCGCAGCTTAATATTTTGGGGGCGCATTTTTTTGGTAGTGCTAACTCTTTGGGTTTACTTAGCTGGCTCTCAAAAGAGGAGGTATAGTGGCTTTAGTGATGTGCCAATACCGAATTAACTACGCTCGTAAGGTAACTTTCTTTACTTTGAAAACTGAATAATTTTTAACAGGGAACAGTGAACAGCAGATAGTAAAATCACAGCTTGATAACTAATAGTCGATCTTTAATAATGGATAATGAATAACTGATAACTGCGAACATCATCATTGGCGGTTTCAGACATTACATTACCAACATCTATGTTACCTTCTATCAATCCCAAGCGTAGAGTTTCGTCGGTCATGAACAATAGAAGCGATCGCCGAAATCACAAATTTTGGATTAATTTTCGTAATGGACGCTTTGAAATTCCTAACGCAGATGCCTGGCATACTTATTGGCAAGAACCTTATTATCTACTACTAACTGTCCCCTGGTGGGGATTTTTTGTACTGACGGTTTTATCATACATCACAGTGAACGGGATCTTTGCTTTGGGCTATTTAATAGGAGGAGACTGTATTGAAAATGCGACTTCAGGCTCTTTTGGTGATGCTTTTTTCTTTAGCGTGCAAACCCTAACTTCTATTGGTTATGGGGCGATGTATCCTACTACTGCCTATGCAGATATTTTGGTAACCACAGAAGCTTTAGTGGGGATTGTCGGCATTGCCTTGATGACTGGATTGGCTTTTACCAAGTTTTCTCAGCCAACCGCAAAAGTAATCTTTAGTCAGGTAGCAACTATCTCGGATTATAACGGTGTTCCTACTTTGGCACTCAGAACAGCCAATCAACGTCGTAATCAAATTATAGAAGCAGAAGTTCGCGTTTATCTAATGCGAGATGAAGTTAGCATCGAAGGGGAATATATGCGTCGGTTTTACCTGCTGAAATTACTACGCAACCAAACACCCAGATTTACCCTCAGTTGGACTGTAATGCACCCCATTGATGAAAATAGCCCTCTTTGGCAAGCTACATCAGAATCTTTGGTTAAAACAAGAGCCATGCTAGTAGTTTCTTTGAATGGTATCGACGAAACCGTATGTCAGCCTCTCCATGCACCTTATTGTTATAGTGCTAATGAAATTTTGTGGTCACATCGCTTTGCAGATATTGTTCATCAAACCCCCGAAGGTCATCACTACATAGACTACACTCACTTTCATAATGCAACTCCTGTAGGTCAACTAAGGAACGAGGAACGAGGAACAAGGAACGAGGACTGGTAATGCATTATTTATTTTATGTCTTCTGGCGCGTTCGGAAAACACAAGGTTTCTTCGTGCCGTGGGCGATCGTCAAAATCACCAACGCCAAAATTGTAAGTTGTCTTATCTTCTACCAATTTCCTAGTTATGCAGGTTATATTTACCAAACACAAAAACTGCGATTATTCGATTGTAGTTACTGGAAGAGATCGCGTTAAACTACAGTTTCAGGGCGTAGGTAAAAAATTCCTCATTTCTCATGATTTATCTCACTTTATTGTTGAGAGTAAATTGAATCTGCATCAAGGATTTTGGGGATGTGTAGCTAATGGTGCTTTATTTCCAGGCATGAACATTATAGAAGGTCGCCAGAAAGCTCATGCTAAATCTAAAAGCAAACAGGTAATTAAAGAGGCGCATCAACAACTAAGATTAGCAGAATGTTTTGTGCGTTTGTTTGATGAAATCACAACAGCAGAATTAGAACTATTTCCTGGCATCGCAAAAAAGTATCTATCACAGATATCATCGGATATTAAGCCTCAAGAATTACCAAATTCAACAATTTTGGATGTTTGCTCGGTTCTCAGGACTTTTCAAACTGATTGGCAAGCAATGAATATAGAAGAACATATCAAGCTTCACTGGAATCGAAAATTTCCTGATAAATCTCTGAATGTAAGTTAAGGATATATTTACAGACAATGAAATCTCGTCCCACACTCCAAACGTCAAGATTAATTTTACGACCCTTTGAATTAGCGGACGCACCAGAGGTGAAGAAGCTGGCAGGAGCTAGAGAAATTACTTCTGTTGAATTTTTTGGAAGAAAAGCTGTAAGGAAGTAATGGTTTTGCCTCAAAGAGTACCCATTTGGGTACTAGGCGTGGTAAATTTTTCCTCCTAGTATAAAGGATAGATTTGATTGCCACGGTTGTAAACATATTTAGGAGAATCAATTTCTGACTGACTCACAAAAGCACATCATTGGCTTAGTAATATATCCAGGCATGACTGCACTTGATATTGTCAGACCGCAGCAAGTTTTTAGTTCGCTTCCCAATGTCGAAATCCATCGAATTTGGAAAACACTAGACGCGATCGCAACTGATGATGGAATGAGGCTCTTACCCGATGCAACCTTTGGCAATTGCCCGCCTTTTAATGTTGGTTCGCCAGAGAAAGCGGGACTCGACTTCGTAAATAAAGCAATATCACATGCCATACAAACACTGTTTCAAATCAAGGAGGACAGTTTATCGTGACTATAAATTCGGAACTCTCTGGCGATCGCACTTCCCCCAACTGGATACAAATCAGCTTTTACGCGACTTCAGTTATTTTTAACCTCTGCTTAATTGCTCAATTGTTAACGGTTGGGATTGCCTACTTCAACAATCCTGGCTGGTGGAATATCCATGTTTCGCTGGTGCGGGGGTACAGTGGGCTATCTTTAATCTTACTGGTAGTATCTGCGATCGCGCCCTTCTCAAACAGAATTCGCTCTCTGGCTGCCAGTTTACCAGTGCTGCTGGGACTACAATTTTGTAGCATTCATCTCAAAACTCCTCTCCACCTAGAGGTATTTCATCCTCTAATTGGATTTACATTGCTGTATGTTTCTTCAAGCCTCGTACATCGTGTATTCCGTGAAGTGTTCAAAAAAAAGTCAGATGCTGTAACTGAATCTCAGATTTAGGAAAAAGAACAATCTGTACATCTTTTGATTAAAACTTGCGAATCAGCCTGATTATCTGTTACTAGTTTAAGGGCATAATTGGGCTTGAATTCTTATTCTTTCGTATCAGCCACTAAATTTTATCTGAACCATTGAAGAAAGAGAAATAATGTCAGTTCGCACATACATAAGTTGAAAACACCCTTACTTAGATCGGCAACGCCGAAAAAAAAGTATTTTTTTGTTGATTGTTGATTGTTGCCAAATGTTACCTATTCCCTAAATTATTGAAACTTATTGACCATTGCTTCTAAAAGAGTTTGTAGCACTTGATATTCTTCGGCATTAACTTTGCGATCTAATAAGGCAATACTGGCGGTTTGCGAAAGTGCGACTGCTGCGACATCAGCATCTAAATCTTTAACTAAGCGATCTAAAGATTGAGGTACTTTTAAAGCAGATTTAACTCCTAACAACATTGATTCTTCTAACCCTAGTAACTGTAAATGGGGATAAATTTGTTCCCAATCCGTAGCATCATTGGGATTACTCATTTGAATAGCATATGCCAAAATGCGCTGATACTTGGTTTCTTGATTCGCGGGAATTGAAGCAGAATTGATGAGTGATTCTTCTGTTTCTGAGGTATTACGACTGAGATTTTGCAAAATTTGTTGCCAGTCACTATCTTCACTGCTATCAGGTTGACCAACCGTTATTGATACTTTAATTTTGTCTCCAGCAGCATTAAGTTGAGTAACTTTAGCTTGGACTCCCAAAAAACCGAGCCATCTGGCAATAGTTGTCACTAAAGTTGCTCGTGTCGCTTTACTTTTAGCCAATAGGCGAATTTGAGTCGTAACCATGGGGCGAACTATTTGTGAAAGCATTAGTTATTAACCAGCGACTATTTATCAGTGAACAATTCTTAATCTCTTATATCATTTACTTTTTACAGCGCAAATCTTTAATGGGATTGACTAAGATAAATATTGTAAAAAATATTATAATTTCAGAATAAAAATAATTGGTCTTAATATAGATTAACGAAGAATCAGAAAAATATGACAATTTCACAAGCGATCGCTTAACTAAAGAGCAATTTTGCCAGACTGTTTAAATCAAAAACTGTATCAAACAATTGACATTTGATTTTACTACTAAATCCTGAATGATAATTTAGAATTGCTTATAGAGGTAGTGCATCAGCAAAGTGTGGGATAGGTAATCAAGTCATTCCAACTCCAGGGTGCGCTCGCTAATCCTGTCCGCATCGCAGCAGTATTTTTCTTTCGGCTATGAACCCAAATCCAGTTAAAATAACTGACTACTAATCTTACCGTTCCTTCCGTCTGTTCCCAGACTTTGGCAAATTTATTCTGTCTCCGATGCCACCGTCCAGCTTGCTGTCTCACAATTCCGTTAGTGCGCTCTAATTTTTGAGTTTGGTCTTTACCCAAATAATGAAAAATATTGCCACACTGCAAGATTTACGCTTACCTGAAACCCATAACACACCCACAGCAACCACTAATAACTATCCTGTAAGCAAGCTATCTACAATTACAGAAGCCAATCAATGGATTGAGTTGCGATCGCGGATTAGTAGAATTAGTGACTAACTTACCCCAAGAAACGAAATTCAACATTCTTGATTGTTCTCAGTATCGCTCTCGATCTTTAATCATTTTTCTATGGGTGAATTAGGCAAACGACTCCATTCATTCCATGAGCCGTCGTAATTTTTTACCTGGGGATAGCCCAATAGATATTTTAAAATAAACCAAGTATGACCAGAACGTCCTCCTACTGCACAGTAAGGAATAATGGTTTTATCGGGAGTAATACCCTTTTCTTGATATATTTTTTGTAATTCACTGCAAGTTTTAAAAGTCCCATCATCATTGTGAGCCAATTCGTAGTAAAGATTAATTGCACCTGGGATATGTCCCGCACGCTCATTTTCTTTGGGTGGTTCTAAAAGATATAATTCGCCATGATATTCTTGAGGCATACGAACATCTAGTAAGATACGATCGCTTTTTTCGATGGAGTCTTGAACTTCTTGGGATAATGCTCGCAAGCTTTCATCGAGAGTATTCACATGATAATCAGTGGGTGTGACAACTTTTTTTTCTGTAGTCAAGGGATAACCATCTTCGAGCCACTTCTGACTACCACCATTTAAAATCCGAACATCAGCGTGTCCAAAAACTTTGAATAACCAAAATATCCAGCCAGAGCTAGGAGTATCACGATGAACTAGGACTACGATATTATCATTACTAATACCAAAACTTCCTAGTAATTTTTCGATAGCAGTAATGTCAAAATTAGTGCGGAAATCGGGTAGTAGTGGTGTAGTGAAGTTCCAGAAAATCGCCCCTGGAATATGACCATCATCATAAAGTTGAGAATCGAGAGCCATTTCAATAATGCGAATATTAGGGTCGTCAAGATGTTCTGATAACCATTGAGTATCAACCAGTGTTTCGGGATGTGCGTACTGAGACATAATTTTTAATCTGTCTGTAATTCAACTATGGCTATGATAAAAATCATTAGTAGCGGTGAATAGACCTCGAAAGGGTACACTTTTTGACAAGTAGTGATGAAAGATTCTTTAAAATCTTTATTTGAAGCGATCGCTAAAACGGAAAGCGAGAAACAATTACATCTTGATGTTATTGGTCAAATCGGGTCATATTTTGCTGCAAAACGCTATCAGCTTTTTTTGTTAGATCGGCTTCCCTATATCATTAAAAAATCCCAGACGTTTCAATTGGCTTCGTTGTTAGATCGCAATCCTGTGATACGTTACCTCATGGAGCATCATGCACCAATCCACGAAGGAGTATTACTATCAACAGAGAAATGGAGAACTCTTTGTCCTCGTTTCGATCATGGTCATGTAATGGTAGGCCCTATTGTCAACGATGGTAATCTCATAGGTGCTTTGGGTCTAACTCGCGATCGCAATTCGGAGTCTTTTAACAGTCAAAACATTGCAGAGATGAGTGCTTTGTGTCTGCATTTATCAATTTGTTTCGCCAAAATACAATCCCAAAAGATCGAGTTAACTTCTTCCAATATCAAATTAATAACCCCTCGTGAAGTACAAATCGCTGAATTAGTTGCACAAGGACTAACCAATGCAGAAATTGGCAAAAATCTTTGGATTACAGAAAATTCGGTTAAAAAAGCCTTAAAAAGGATGTTTCGTAAGTTGAAAGTTTCTTCCCGTACCGAAATGATTGCCAAATTATCTAATTAGAGCATAACGGCAATTATCAATTAATAAAATTATTGGGCGTTGGTGAATCAAGGTATGATTTTTTTGATTTTCATATTTTACTCTTCTTAACTGGAGTTTAGACTAAAATTTTAATGTTTGAGCAATCTAGTTGAGAATGGATTGTAGCAAAACTATTTTGATGGTTGAGATTTTGTGTGACACCAGAAAGAACAATTAAGCGCATTGAAAGCTTAGTAGTGATTCCCATGTAGTGAAAAATCAGCGATCTCTTAAGATATTAATACTTCTGTACTTGATAACGGCTTTGGGTCAAAATCTTGGATTTATTGATAGTGGATGATATTATGCCCACAAAATTTAATTTTAAGGCGCGATTGCTTGATGGTTTATTTATTAAAATCTTTATTCTATTTATGAATTAAAGGTTCTTTAAAAATCATTCTTGATTTTTGCCCTAAATGTGGCAGTAATTCTCTTAGAAAAAATGGGACAATCAATAATAATAAAGCCAAAAATGAGTGTAAAAACTGCGGACATCAATTCGTTATAAATAATACTAAAAAAACAGTAACTCAATCACAAAAAGACTTGATAGATAAACTTCAACTTGCTTCCTAGTTATTTCACATAGCTATCCCAAAGAGAGAATGAATCTAATCTGATATCATTTATCATTGCGTTCTACATTTGGCGATTAACTCGACTAAAGATTAATAAAGTCTGCCGAATCGAGGGCAGCAGCAGCAGTATTCTCTACAGTTGCCAAAAGTTGACCATTGAAACTAATCGAGACATCTCCAGAAGAATTATCGCTAATACCGAGGTCGCTGAAGGTAATACCCGTTGGTAAGGCTAAGGTATCGGTGCCATTGTTAAAATCAAGAATTCTGTCCTCTCCACTGTCTGGAATTAAAAGGAACTGGTCCCTACCACCATCACCACGGAGACTATCGATGCCATTGCCACCAAAGAGGAGGTCATCCCCCCTATCGCCAAAGAGTTCATCGTTACCGCTACCTCCGTCAAGAGTATCGTTGCCGTTACCTCCGTCAAGGGTATCGCGATCGCCACCCCCCAGCAGAATATCATTGTTGCCTTCTCCCCGCAAGAGATCGGTACCATTATCTCCACTCAGCAAATCGTTGCCTCTACTGCCTCGGAGGTCATCAGCACCGCTACCACCATTGAGAATGTCATCCCCACCATTGCCGATGAGAACGTCATTGCCCCCCAGACCTTGAATCAGGTCGTTAGCAGAGGTACCATTAATGTTGTTGTTAGCCCCATTCCCGTTGAGCTCGTTGGTGGTAATAGGAGTGTTGGCAAATTCAACTGTCAGGTCAAAGGTATCTATGGCAGGAGTGCCACCTTGACCATCATCAGCGTTGACGGAAACAGTGATGGTGCCTAGCTCGTCTCCAGTGGCAAAACCACTGAAGGTACCCGCGATCCCGTCGAAGCTCAAAAAGTCTGGGAGGGGCTCTCCATTTTCGAGGTTAGCAGTCAAGGTTAAGGTGTCTCCATCGACATCATTAAAGGTGTTAGCGGGAACGGTGAAGGAGAAGCTATTAAAAGGATCTGCAATTCGCTCGACGATGGGATTAGCTACTGTAGGATCGCTATTGGAAGCGTTGATTAATACTGATACATTGTCACCAAACAGGTTAGCAGTAACGAGGTCGGAGTTACCATCACCATCCAAGTCGCCTACGGCTACTGAAAATGGAACATCTCCCACAGCGAAGGTAGATTGAGTCGCAAAACCACCACTGCCATCTCCCAACAGCACTGATATATTGTTATCCAATCGGTTAGCAGTAGCGAGGTCGGAGTTACCATCACCATCCAAGTCGCCTACGGCTACTGAAATTGGAAAATCTCCCACAGCGAAGGTAGATTGAGTCGCAAAACCACCACTGCCATCTCCCAACAGCACTGATATATTGTTATCCGATTGGTTAGTAGTAGCGAGGTCGGAGTTACCATCACCATCCAAGTCGCCTACGGCTACTGAAATTGGAAAATCTCCCACAGCGAAGATAGATTGAGTCGCAAAACCACCACTGCCATCTCCCAACAGCACTGATACAGTGTCATCTAAAAAGCTATTAGTAGCGAGATCGGAGTTGCCATCACCATCAAAGTCGCCTATGGCTACTGAAACTGGACCATCTCCCACAGCGAAGGTAGATTGAGTCGCAAAACCACCACTGCCATCTCCCAACAGCACTGATACATTGTTATCAATAGCGTTAGCAGTAACGAGGTCCAAGTTGCCATCACCATCCAAGTCGCCTACTACTACTGAAATTGGAGTATCTCCCACAGCGAAGGTAGATTGAGTCGCAAAACCGCCACTGCCATCTCCCAACAGCACTGATACATTGTCATCAATATCGTTAGCAGTAACGAGGTCCAAGTTGCCATCACCATCCAAGTCGCCTACTACTACTGAAGCTGGAGTATCTCCCACAGCAAAGGTAGATTGAGTCGCAAAACCACCACTGCCATCTCCCAACAGCACTGATACATTGTCATCAAGACCGTTAGCAGTAGCAAGATCGGAATTGCCATCACCATCCAAGTCGCCTATTGCTACTGAACGTGAAGCATCTCCCACAGTGAAGTTAACCGCATTTTCAAATGTCATCACGATCATTTTCCTCTCGATTTTCTGTATTGCTTTATATGTTTTAAGGAACAATCGGGAAGAAGTAAGGATTTTTTGCGCAACAGGCGATCGCAAAAGAAAGTCTAGTAAAGGTGTTGCAACGCAAAGCTAGTCTTTTAGGGCAGCCCGAACCTCAGACACAGCAAGAGTTATCTATATCTTCTATCCCTTCAACACCAAAAGAGAGCCTAAAGCTTAGAGCTTAGAGCTTAGAGCTATATCCTAAAGGACTTCCTTCGGTCGTGCGAAGCGGTATCCGTGATAGACGAACAGAAACATTTTGTAGGTAATACATCAAATCACCAACGCTATAAAATTATTGGAGATGTTGCTTTAACAATCTGCCTAAAATGGCAATTCCTCGGTCGATTACTTCAGGAGCGAGGGAAAAGTTTAGACGCAAAGAGTTGTAACCTTTTTGACCAGGAAAAAATGACATCCCAGGGTAAATAAGTACATTTTCTGAGCGAGCCTGATAAGTAATTGACACCAAAGAAATTTCAGAAGGTAGCTGTACCCAAAGAAATAAGCCTCCATTAGGTATCGTCCAGGTAGCTTCTTCGGGAAAATAGCGTTCTAACGCGTGCAGCATAGCGTTACGACTGCACAAATTACTAGTCCGTAAATGGTTGAGACGACGGCGATAATCTCCAGAAGCAAGATACTCGCTGACAATTGCCTGGGAAACTGTGGAAACGTGAAGATCGTGAAACAGTTTTTGTTTTAATAAAGGGCGATAATATTTTCCTGTTGCTAATAAGTAACCAACTCTTAAACCAGGCATCAAAGTTTTAGAAAATGTACCCGTATAGATAACTGAATCACTGCGATCTAAGGATTTAATCGGAGGAGGGACAGGTTCAAAATTTAAACCTTCAAAGGAGTTATCTTCTAAAATTAAACAACCATATTTTTCGGCTAAAGCTATTAATTGCTGGCGATGCTGAAGTGTTGTGGTAATACCAGTAGGGTTTTGTAAAGTGGAAACAGTATAAATTAGTTTGGGACGATGACTTTGTAGATATTGTTCTAAAAGTTCTAGATTCATTCCCGAACCCTGCATCGGAATCCCAATAATTCTCGCGCCAATATCGTCAACAATGTCCAGAGTTCCATAATATGTAGGACTTTCGGTAACGATCCAATCTCCTGCTTGCAGATAATGATTCATTACTAGAGATAACCCTTGTTTTGAGCCGTTGGTAATAATTAAATTATCGGCAGAAACCTCTAATCCCAATTGAATTAGCATCTTGGCAATTTGCAGGCGCAAAATAGACTGTCCTTGAGGAAAATCATAATTAAATAGACTTTCTGTCACCTGTTTCATAGCTCGTCTGGCGTGACGTTGTAAATCTTTTAAACCAGAAGCTATGGGAAATCCACTGCTAAAATCAATTACTCCTGGCTGACTTTTTGCCTGTACTGAAAGTTGATAAACATTGAAAAAAGAAACATTTTGCTGTTCGGGAATAATTACTTCTTGAATAGGAGCAAAATTGGATTTTATCTGAGAAGAAATTAAAGATTCTGGATTAACAAAGTATCCCGAACCTGGACGAGCATGAATTAAACCATCGGCTTCTAAAACATTGTAAGCCTCAATAACAGTTAATTTATTAACCTGAATATTTTTTGCCAAAGCTCGAATTGAGGGAAGACGATCGCCTGTTGGCAAAGTTCCAGATTTAATTAAACGACTAAAGCGATCGCTAATTTGTAAATAAACTGGTTTTACTGCTTGACGGTCGATAGGAAATTTCACTTTGCCTTCTTCTTTAAGTCTACGGTTATATTACGCTATCTTTTCCCAGTCTTACTGGTACGGTTTTGATTGATTTTTAATAGAACAGTTGATAATTATACTAACTGTACTAGCTACATTTTAAAAGTTTTGTACCTTCTTATTTTTAATTATCTAAGAGATAGTAAGAGTAGATTTGAAATGGCAGTCAATTAACTAATTATGTTTAAGATAGCTAAGAAATAATTTTATCTGACAAGAAAAAAGTAAATTAATTTTATCTTTCAAGGAGATCGAGATGAAAACACTTCGTCAAGAAAATAGTTTTGCCAGTCAAAAAATAGAAATTGAGCAAGATAAAATATTTGTTTTCGTTAAAATTTTTTGGATATTTAGTAAATATTATGGCGGATATATAGCTAGTCTACACTCTAAAAGAAAATATAAAAAGTAATTTTTATTACTAAAAAATCAAATTTTACGCACAAATAACAACTAAAATTATCGAAATAATTGAGGATTTTTATTTTCTTAGATGTAGTTATCTAAGCTTTTTAAAAATTCTCTCAATAGATAAATATAACATAATAGTTATAGGCATATAATCGAAACTATAACTATTAGCTAACCAGTATTAGATAAAGCATAAATATAAATGAAGCTCTCTTCAAAATCTCAAAAAGATTTGACAGGTTGGGGTTATGGTTCTTTAGGAATACTAATTTTTAGTCTCACCTTGCCAGCCACTCGTCTTGCCGTTTCAGAATTAGAGCCAATTTTTGTTGGTCTTGGTCGAGCAGTTGTCGCAGGAAGTTTATCACTGATTTTGTTAATTTTAACTCGTCAAACCATACCTCCTTGGAGATTTTTGCCAAGATTTGCTGTGGTTGTTGGGGGAGTAGTCATCGGATTTCCCTGGTTATCTGCGATCGCAATGCGGGATGCTTCTGCTTCTCACGGAGCAGTTATTGTGGGACTTCTACCATTGGGTACTGCTATTTGTGGTGTTTGGCGAGGTGGAGAAAAAGTTTCTAGAGCTTTCTGGATTTTTGCACTGATGGGAAGCGGATTGGTGATTAGCTTTGCTTTGATATCTGGCACGGGAGCGATTAACCTAGCAGATTTAGCTCTGTTTGGAGCAGTTGCAACGGCTGCTATCGGATATGCCGAAGGAGCTATTTTAGCTCGTACTTTTGCTGCATGGCAAGTTATCTGTTGGTCGCTGGTGCTTTCCCTACCAGTTTTATTACCTGTTGTCTTAAAATATGCCCCTGCTTCATTTGATTCTATTTCTCTAAATGCCTGGCTGGGTTTTTTTTACGTCAGTGTTTTTAGTATGTTTTTAGGTTTTATGGCTTGGTATCAAGGTCTGTCTGCGGGAGGAATTGCTCGTGTTAGTCAGCTACAACTGATTCAACCTTTTCTGACTATTTTGGCATCGGCGATCTTGTTGAGTGAACCTTTGACGGTGACAACGCTGAGTTTTGCAGTAGGGGTAATTATCTGTGTAGTTTTAAGCAAGCGTTTCTAAACAGCATTGAAAATAAAGGAGCGAAGCTATAAGCGCGATTGCGCGATTGCGCGATTGCCGAGCGAATAATTTCTACAACTCATCAAGGTGTTCGAGACTTGCTCAAAAAATATCCATTTATCTATCTATAGTGTTCTCCAAATAAATAATGAGTTGAGATACTATCTTTTAGTCTTCCTCTTTTAACGGCAAATGCTCCATCAGAAAAGCTCCTGCTTCAGATATAGCTTTTCTACCATTCGCAAGATGAGGAGCAAATAATTGGAAACAGTGAATCATATCCTGCCAAACTTTTAATTCTATGGGTACATTGTCTGCTGCTGCTTTACTAGCCAATCTGAGAGAATCATCGAGTAAAATCTCTTGACTTCCCACGTGAATCAATAAAGGAGGCAGAGCGGATAAATCGGCATAAATTGGCGAGACAATGGGATTGAGACAATCTCCTTCTGGGAGATAGGAATTGACTACTATTTTTAGAAGTTCTGGAGATACAAAAGGATCTAGTGCTGCCAGAGTTTGTAAAGAGCGTCCTTTTCTCGCAAAATCTGTGAAAGGAGACATCAACAAAGCACAAGCAGGAAAAGGTTGGCAGTCTTTTTTTAATGACAACATTATGCTTAATGCTAAATTTCCTCCCGCAGAATCACCAGCTAGAGCTATTTGTGTCGGATTAAAGTTACATTTCTCAATTAACCAACGGTAGGATGTTAAACCATCTTCTAAAGCTGAAGGAAAGGGATGTTCTGGAGCTAATCGATAGTCAATTAGCAAAACTTGGGTTTGGGCAGCAGCCGAAAGATCGCTAGCTATATATACGGCGATGAGTATTGCGAGAGCCAAAAAGATAGCCCCCACCATGTAGATAGAGAATTATCCCCTCTGAAGATGCTTCTAGAGTAGAAATAAAATCTGCGGGTACGCACCAATCTTGATTTTTGATGACCTGCAATGGCTCGATGAGGCTTCTATTGCTTTGTTGCATTATGCTATGCGATCGCTATATCGCTCTCCAATTAAATTTATCTGTACTGCCCGTCCTCATGAGTTAAAACAAAATCAACCTGGGTCAAAATCTCTTGAAGCCTTACGTCGAGATAAAAGAATCGAATGGATTGAGTTAAAACCCTTAGAACTTTCAGAGATTGCTGATTTGATTAAAGTCTTTCTTCGTCAAGACAACAGCACCTCAAAAGTTCCAGCCAGCGAAAATCTGCAACGTATCTATACCGATAGTGGAGGCAATCCTTTATTTGCTCTAGAAACCGTAAGAGCTTTATTAGAGGGAGATACAGCTAATTTAGGAGATTTAGGCAGTTTAATTAGCGATCGCCTAGATCGCCTAGATCGCTTAGATGTTTGAGTTTATTTGCTTATATCGAAGCTGCTCAACTCAGCAAGCAAAGAATCGAACACTGTAAAAAAATCGATCCTGCTACTCAAGTTCAGTTAAAGCTAAAACTGCTACAAGTTTTGGCACAGACAGGAATTAACGGGACTTAAACAAAAATTAAGCCCAAACAAAGCCACAACTGGCTTTATAAGCTGCAAATACGTGCCGATTTTGGTTCAGCCATTCGACAAAACGATACGGACATCTCACGATTCTGAGGAGACCTCAGAATTCGTGTCCTCAAGATATAGCTGTACGAAATGGCTGTCTTAGCTTCAGGAAATGTATCCAACGGTTTATTTGCCCAACGCCTTCTTAATCCTCCAGTTAACTTATGCCAAAGGATAAAAGTATAAGCACAAAAGACCAGAATAAAATGCCTTTCTAAACTCTTTTTTTCTCGGACTTGGTATTCACTTAATCCTAACCACCCCTTAGCTTCACGGGTTGAAAACTTCTACCCAGTTTCTTTCTGAATAAGTCTCAACTATCCACTCTTCTGTTACCCTAACTCCTTCAACATTTGTTATCAAATAATCAA
>NZ_LR213776.1 GCF_900659865.1 Hyella patelloides LEGE 07179 | reverse complement strand
CACCAAATCTTTGTTCTTCATCTATTACCAGCATTCCTAAGTCTTTAAACTTGATATCTTTACCTAATAACTGATGTGTTCCTACGACAATATCTAACTCTCCTGTAGCAAGACGTTTCATTATTTCTTTTTTCTCAGAAGCAGTTCGGAAACGATTTAATAAACCAACATTTATGGGATAGGCTGCAAATCTTTCTTTAAGAGTGTGATAGTGTTGCTGAGTTAAAATTGTCGTAGGAGCAAGAAAAGCAACCTGTTTATTTCCGCTAGTAATTACTTTAAACATAGCTCTAATTGCAACTTCTGTTTTACCAAAACCAACATCACCACAAACTAAACGATCCATAGGAAGATCGCTTTCTAAATCGTGTTTGACATCTTGAACTGCTTTTAATTGATCTGGTGTAGGTTGATAGGGGAAAGAATCTTCTAATTCTTTTTGCCAAGGATTATCAGGGGGATAGGCATAACCAGTTAGTTTAGCTCGTTTTGCATACAGTTTTAATAAATCGACTGCTAACTTTTTAATTGCTTTCTGCACTTTAGTCTTAGTTTTTGACCAAGACTTATCGGACATTTTATTAAGTACTGGCGGGCGTTTACCCGTGCGACGGTAGCGAGCAATTGTATCTAAAGAATCGGCGGGAATTCTTAATAATCCATCTGCATATTGAATTTTTAAATATTCCCTACTGTAGAGAGTTTCTAATTCCAGAAATTTTCCTAAACCGTGATGTTTATGAACTACATAATCTCCTGGACGTAATTTGTCCAAGTCAACCTGTTTAGAAGTAGCTTTTCTGCGTTTACGAACATAACCCCCAGTAGCTAAACTATGCTGTCCAAAAAATTCTCGATCTGTAACAATAGCAATCCGATATGTAGGTAAAATAAAGCCTTGTAAATCCGCTAAGCCTGAATACTTAACCGCAATTGCTGTACCATGAATTTGATTTTTTTCGATAGCATTAAAATCATGGGGATTGGGAATATACTGTACTGGACAATCATGTTCTTGTAACAACGCAGCAGAACGAGTCGGCTGTACTGAAACTAACCAAGATTTATATTTCTCTAAAGTGATTCCGCTATAAATTTCTTTTCTACCTCTTAAGATAGCTGCCAATTTTCCGAACTGATGAGGAGTAGTAGGAACAGGACGACTATAAAGATTAACTATGGGGATATCTGCATAATTATCTATAGGTAAACGAGGATTTTCTTCAGCAATTTCTGATAAATAGATTGTTTTAAATTCATTGCTAAAAATTAAGTTATCTTCAAAAATATCATGCACTTTCGGCAGGTGAGGTTTAATATTTTTCCATTGTTCCTCAGCATTAGCAGCCCAGCGATCGCTTTTTACTTGACTTTGTTCGACTTCATCAATAGCAATAATAGTATTTGCTGGTAAATAATCAATTAAAGAGGCGGGATTATCAAACGCCAAACCTAAAAAGCGACGCATCCCTTCTGGATAATTACCTTCTAATAAACCCTCTAACTCTTCATCAGATAAATACTCTTCTAAACTAAAATCTTTCTCTAAAATAGTATTAGTAATAATATTAGAAAAAGAAGTAGGAGTTAATAATAAATTTTTGAGATTATCTAAAGAACGTTGATTTGCAGGATCGAATTCTTTAATGTGTTCTAACTCATCCCCAAACCACTCCAAACGCACGGGTAGTTCTGCCGAAACAGGGAAAATATCAACAATATCACCCCTTCTACTCCATTGTCCCTCAATTTCTACCAGAGAAACCCTCTCATAACCCAATTTAGCTAAAGCAGTATCTAATTCCTTAGAATCTAAACTCATTCCCTCCTGCAAAGAGAGACAATAATCAGCAAATACCTGTGGTGGTGGTAAATGTTGCTGTAAAGCCTTCTCTGTAGTGACAATAGCTGTCTTTGTTAATTTTTGCTTCCCAATAGCCGATAAAACCTGCATCTGTCCCCAAATTGTCTCTGATTCGGGGTCAAAAGGGTCATAGGGAGACGCTTCAGAAGTAGGATAAAAATTAACACTCTGCCATCCCATCGCCTCTAATTGAGCAGCCCAAAGCCCCGCTTCTTCTAGGTTGGGACATACTACCAACAGATTTTTATCCGCCACATTAGCCAAACCCGACGTAACTATGCCTTTCGGTAAACGGGAAATTCCATTGAGTAACAAAGAGCCATTATGATTTAGTTTAGAAACTAATTCTTTAGTCAGAGTAGATTTTGCGATCGCACGTACTACAGATGCAAATGCCATAGAGTCTATATAGCTTAATTGAGTAGAAACTATCTTAATTATGATACCTTTGATCCATTTTTTTCTAGAGCGGAATTTAAAAATTTAAATTATATTGAGGAGATCGCCTTGCTAAAAAACTTCTGGAAAGCAATATTTAGTAATGAAAGTGACGAACAATTTTTAAAAATTATTCATATAGTTGAGAGATTAGTCTCTAAAATTTTATCTATAGCCTTACTAATAGTAATTGCTGTGGCTCTTTTCGATCTAATTTATCTTTTAGGTAAAGATATTAGTGCTAAAGATCCTGCGGGTTTCTATAATAGAAGCATTATCGAACTATTTGGTTTATTTTTAAATATTTTAATTGCTTTAGAGCTACTAGAAAATATCACAGCTTATTTAAAAAAGAATATTATTCATGTGGAGCTAGTAATTGTTACGGCTTTGATTGCTGTTTCACGAAAAATCATTATCTTTGATTTTGCCAAGCAAAATAGTCAAGATATGATAGCAATCTCTATCGGTATTTTTGCTCTATCTATTAGCTATTGTTTAATTAAAAATATGAAGATAAAGCAGTAAGAGTTTAAGGTAATAGGTAATAGGTCAACTAAAAAAGATGACTGATTATTATTAATATTTAATAACCAATCACCAACTACTAACCACTATACGAACGTGACGTGGAACGTCCCTACCCATGTTATCCCGTTTATACGAAGATGCGATGGGTACAAGTCCCGTTTAGTTTGCCCTCCTTCAACGATAAAGGACTTGACGGGACTAACAAAACAACCTATTCGATAGCACTAGGTTGCACTTTTTGTGTTTTTTCCAAACTGCGGACTAAACGTCTACAACCAGCGCAATCACAACCATAACGAGCAATTGCTCTATCTCCTTCTCGATCTAATGCTTCCATCGTATCTGCATCATAACCATTACAAGAACAATCAAAAAAAGGATAATCTGTATTGCTAGCAGGTATATCCGCTAACTCTTGATTAGTACCTGGTGCAGAAAAAACATACTCTCTATTTGTATTAGCCTCCGCAGCATTACCTGCTAATAAACTTAAAGCAATTGAACCAGAACATCCTAAAACTGTTAGTACTTGTTTATTCATAATAATCCTCATTCCATGAATCAACGACTAAATCATGACTACTATAGCAACCTGATTAAAAATTGGGGTAAAGAAGTCGTGATGTTCTGATGTCCAAAACATTACTCCTTCTTAGTAACAATTCCCCAAGTAATTAGACTAAGTAACAATCCTAAACTAGATTTAAACTCAAAAGGAACAGCAGCAGAAACAGGAGTATTATCCCAACCAGGAGAGATCGCACTATTGGCTTGAGTTAAACTATCATTAAAGGTAATGGTGTAATCAAAAGGAGAAGAAATACCTGAAGTTGTTTGAGTCATTCTCTCAGCATCAGTATTACGTGGAGCAAAAAATGACTGTGCTTCTAAAACAAGCTCTGTTCCTGAAAAAGACATATTTGTCGGAACTAAAGTATTAGTCTTACCATTACTTAACAGTGCAGAAACAAAAGTTCCATTATTAATCACTCCTGTAATATTATTGGGGTCGCTAGAATTAATCCGATCGAGTTCAATTTTTAATAATACAGTAGCTTTTGCGCCTCCCCCTTGACCATAACTATTTAACCAGCCATTAGTCGTAAAACGGCGAAAATCATTGCTAGCATCTCCTTGAGTTCCATCGGTGGTAAAAGCAGCATATAAATCATTATTTCCATCCCACAGTAAAGCAATACCTCTAGCATCTGCACCAGTGGTTTCGATATCCGTGAAAACCCAATCTCTCGTACCATTAGTAAAGCTAGTTAAAATTGGGTCTTGATTATTATTATTTACTTGGTTTGTGCCAATATAAACATTAGTGTTGCCATTACTTACTACTGCTACGCCATCACTAATTAAAGTATCTTCATTATCGGTAGCGGTAAATTTTTTGACATCATTATTAATACCAAAAGTAGACACCGCAATTGCCGATTCAGCAGCAATCACAGAAGCAGTTACCGCAGTACCTAAAATAAACAAATGTTTGATAGTAGAAATTGAGAACATTACAGGTAAAATTAGAAATTGTCGATCTTAGTATTCCCCAATAATTTGTCAGATTTAACTAATATCCAGGTAAATGATTAATTATTTTCATTGAAGATCGCATTAACTAAAGTCGCAGCAGCAATGGGAGCAGTGACAGCACGTAAAATAGATTTACCTAAAGAAACTGACTTAAATTGCTGAGTTTGCGCTATTTTTATTTCGTTTTCTGTCCAACCACCTTCTGCACCTGTAGCAATAGCAATCTCTGATTGTGGGGAAGTTTGCAAACAACTCCAAAGAGAAGGAAAATCGCCTCGCGCGACACATATATAGCTGTTGCTTTTTTGAGGTATTAATTCGGTAATAGCTTGTTTAAAAGGTAAAGGCTCGATAATTTGAGGTACGATTTCTCTTTCTGCTTGTTCTGCTGCTTCTGTAACAATTTTGCGCCATCTGTCTACTTTGTTACTACTAGGTTTTAATAAAGAGCGATCGCTTTTTACTGGGATAAACTGACTAACTCCTAATTCTGTACCACATTTTAAGACCTGTTCGTAACCGTTACCTTTTGGTAAAGCAGTAATAAGAGTTAAATTAACCGCTAATTCAGTTTTTAAAGAGATTATTTCGAGTAAATGAGCATTTGCGCCATTTAACTCTGCTAGCCAAGATTTTCCTTGACCATTTATCACAATAAAGCGATCGCCTCTCTGAAAACGGAGAACTCGCTTCAAATAGTGTTCTTGTTCTTTGGTTAATCTAACTGTATCTGCTGTTTGCTGAGAAGGATCGAATACTAAACGATATAAGTTAGACATTGATGATTGATTACTAGTTTTTGCTCCCATTTTTTACCTATATTAGGTTTTATACCCTAAGCAAACCGACAATCTAATTAATATCCGCTAGCGGACAGACTTAAGCACAGACAATATGAGACGCTAAGGAAAATATGTGTAGATAACTAAATCCATCAAGGGTTTGAAGGCAATACCTTACAAAAAAAAGCTAAATTGCTCGTGACTTCTAGAAGCCTCTTGCTTATTGACGATAACGATGATTATACAACTCTAGTTAAGTTGGTTTTAGAACAAGATAATAACTGGAGAATCATAACCGCGTCAACGGTCAAAGAGGGGATTGCCAAAGCGCAACTAGAAAAGCTAGATTTGATTTTGCTGGATATAGTAATGCCCAACTTAGATGGAATAGCTGTTTATAAAATGCTTAAGTCCAAGCAGGCTACTTGCTCTATTCCCATTATTTTTCTAACCGCTATGATTGGGATGGAGAAAATGGTTCAGTCGCAAGTTGATGCAGATGTAGAAGTAATGACTAAACCGATGAGCATTATAATCCTGAAGAATCAAATAACTGACCGATACAATCGATATTTATCCCTTAGCTAATAGTTAGAATTGCTTCGATTAGTCATTGAGCAAGCTCAGTTAATTTTGCCAAGACTGACTTTATTACCACGCCCAACGAGGCTCAAGTAATAAGTAATAAGTAATAAGTAATAAGTAATAAGTAATAAGTAATAAGTAATAAGTAATAAGTAAAGCCCGAAGTATGGTTTAAGTAGCAAGTAGCAAGTAGCAAGGAACAAGTAGCAAGTAACTCAAATAAGAAGGATCAAATAATTGCTTTTAACTTACAAGAAGACAAACTTGCTACTTGCTACTTGAGCGAAGCGGTACTTGCTACTTTTAAAGAGGTAATGACGAGTTACTCGTGAATTACTTATCGTCTTTAATCACAAATAAGCACTAGTATAAAATTTGTCTATATTACTCCTATTGTATTGGCTTACCTAGCAATTGTTTTAACTCATTTCTGCCAATCTCATATCTCATAGCTTCTTTGTTTACGAATAGTACTTGTAAATAGATATCTCCATCAGGCAAATTACTCATTGGATAATGTTCAACTAACATGGTTTTACCAGGAACTAGATTGTAGAGATTGCTGAAAAAACTAATTATTTCTTTGCTGACGTTAGCGACTTTTCTACCTGGATTTTTAGTGACATCTGTGGCGATTATGACGGCTTTTTCCTCGGTAATCCAATAAATACGCACACGACATCGATTATGAACATAATCTCCTTTAGACTCCCAGACAAAAACTGTATCTATCTCATTAACCACAATAGGGTAACACTTATCCGCTTGTTACAAAACGGCGTTGCTGAAATGTAATGTTCAACAGTTAAAGATGAAATTGCAAAATCCAGCTATTTCATCGATTCCTAGTCTAAAAATCATTATCGATCAGCAATGCCGACAAAACTCAGTCTAGTTTGACATGGCTTATAACTCATGTCTGACCCTTAGCGGACATAACAACTCCTCATGGTAGAGTAGGTCAAAAATACAATTTCAGAGATTTCCTCGCTATCACGCACGTATGAGAAAGCAAGAACCAGAGCAAGACTCTGGTTAAAATCGCACCCGCTTTAAGGTTTGCGGGAGATAAATAATAAATGGTTTAGCGTTTTGGAGGCAAGCCAAGATTTCTCATAACTTGATTCTTTCTTTGTTTCTCTAGTTTCTTTAACTCTGTGTAGTCTACCCAGTTAATACAGTTAACAGGACAAGTATCTATTGCCTCGTCAATCATCTCTTCCGAGTCTCCATCCTGATTGAATACCCGCGCTCGCCCGTAATTGGGTTCAATATAAAATGTGTCAGGAGCAACGTGGGCGCAATTTTTACAGCCAATACAGGTAGTTTCGTCCACATAAGCACCTTTTTGACGCAATACTCCCCCTAACTCTGGTTCAAAACCATTTCTTTCGGGCGCGTCTCGAAAAACCCCCCCCTAGCTCTGGCTCAAAGCCAGTAGGTTCGGGGGTAGATATAAAATCATCAGACATTTACGCACTCCAGCGTTGCAATACTAGACGGATTGAACCATCTTGATTTTTTTGTTGTTCGGAGATTTCAAAGCCTTGTTTGGTAGTTTCTTCCATTACGGTGTGATAAGCATAACGCTGAGTCACTTTTCTGAGGAAACCATCTACAGTTAAAGGCTGTTCCCAGTATTGTAAGTCTGCAACTAATTCGTATTCGTTACCATTCCAACTAAAGCCGAAGTCGTAATTGTTATCTTGTTCAACTACTACTTCTGCGTCTCTAGTTTGACCTTGATAGCCTCTGATGGGTGCAGAACTATCTTTCCACTCAATACCCATATCATTAAGGGCTGCTTTTAAAGAAGACAGATTCCGAATTTTGGTTTTGATATTACTAAAATGAGACATATTTGGGTTGTTTAAAGGAACTATTTGGATAAGGAAACCAGAATTTTAATTTGATTACCAACCACTAAAAGTATTTTGATTATTTACTTTTGTTGATTGAGTAACTTCTTGAGCGTAGTATTCCGCAGTTGATTGCTGAGAAACTACTACCCCAAGTTGTTCTTCAATTGCTGCTGTTACCTCTTGACAAGATGCCCCAACAATACCAGTCACGGTTTCTTTGACCCGACCATCGGGATAGATAATAAATTCAAGAGTTTCTACATTCATGGTCGATTATTCGATAGTTAATTGGTTAATAAAGTGGGGTTGCAATAGATAGAAATCAATAGATTGCCTAAGTTTTTAGCAAAATACTTATCTTTGGCTATCACAGCATTATGATTGGAATTTTATCAAAAATTAATAATGGGTAGGTGGATTACTTTATTATTTTCTAAGTTTTCCTTACCTTATGTTTCTAGTCAAGTATAAATAGTATAAAAAAGAATAATCAGTTAATAAATCTATACAAAGGTTGAGCCAGTTAATAAATTCAAAGAGTAAATTAGCAACAAATATGCAATGCTATATTTCATTCGGCGATGATTTAAGAAGAAAATGATTGTAGATAAAATCAATTCTCCAATTAAGGTAGGAGTCCTCGGTTTTGGCGGTTTAGGACAAGCAGCAGCCAAAGTTTTAACACCTAAAGGGGAAATGTCCTGGGTAGCAGCAGCAGACAAGCAAGGTTACGCTTATGACCCCACTGGTTTAAATTCTGATGCGGTTATCAAAAGCTATCATCAACAAGGCTCTGTAGGCTATTTAGAACCCAATGGTGTTTTGAGTAGTCATAGTATTCAAGACTTACTCGCTAACAAACAGGTAGACGGTTATTTTCTGGCATTACCCAACTTACCCAATACTTTTATGGCAGATGTCGCCCAACAATTTATCAAGTCTGGTTGGCAAGGGGTATTAGTAGACGCGCTCAAACGCACCAGCGCAGTGGAACAATTACTAGAATTACAAACCGAGTTACAACAAGCGGGTATCACATATCTAACGGGTTGTGGTGCCACACCTGGGTTATTAACCGCAGCAGCAGCAGTAGCAGCCCAAAGCTATGGGGAAATTCACAGCGTTAAAATTACTTTTGGCGTGGGTATTGCTAACTGGGAAGCTTATCGCGCTACAATTCGCGAAGATATTGCCCATATGCCTGAATACGATGTGGAAACCGCTAGAGCCATGACTGATGAAGAGGTATCAGCACTGCTGGATAAAACCAACGGGATTATTGCTCTAGAAAATATGGAACACGCTGACGATATTATGTTGGAATTGGCTGGTATCTGTAGTCGCGATCGCGTTACAGTGGGTGGTGTGGTAGATACTCGCAATCCTCAAAAACCACTTAGTACTAATGTTCAGATTACAGGACGTACTTTTGAAGGCAAAATTTCTACCCATACTTTTACTCTAGGCGATGAAACTAGCATGGCTGCTAATGTTTGTGGCCCTGCTTTTGGTTATTTGAAAGCGGGTATTGCTCTGCAACGTCGTGGTATGAGTGGTTTATTTACCGCAGCCGAAATTATGCCCCAATTTGTTCGTTGAGAAAAGAGATAACCCGTGAATCTTATCACATATAGGGTTTGCTGAAAAAGTAGTAATAGGCGTGAGGTTCCCCAAGTCGTAGAGACGTGAGATATCGCGTCTCTACAGCAGATATTCAAAATCCTGGTTCTGGAGCGAAAATAAAGTATTAGTATTCAAGTCTGTATGATTACCCCCTGCTTTTAAATAAAATTTATCTCCCTCTCCTTGTGCTATCACACTCAATAAATGTTTAAGCGAACCCGATCTAACACCAACACCTGTGGAAAGTTTAGCAGCATCAGATAATCTCTCACCTACGAAAAAGGCTCTACTGGCATTAAAACAAATGCGAGACAAAATAGATACCTTGGAAAAAGCGAAACATGAACCGATAGCGATTATCGGAATTGGGTGTCGTTTTCCTGGCGCAGATAATCCTGAAGAGTTTTGGCAATTATTATCTCAAGGTGGTAATGCTATCACCAAAGTACCTGAAGTACATTGGGATCTAAAGCAATATTGTAGTGATGCCGTTAACACCCCTGGTAAAATTTGTACTGCTTACGGTGGATTTGTCCCCCATTTAAAAGAATTTGATGCTGCTTTCTTTCGTATTGCACCCAGAGAAGCAATCAGTCTTGACCCCCAACAAAGATTACTGTTAGAAGTAAGTTGGGAAGCTTTAGAAAATGCAGCTATCCCCGCAGAAGAGCTTAAAGGAACTGCTACAGGGGTTTTTATTGGTATCTGTGGTACAGACTATTGGCATCAATTACTCAATCGTAACCCTAACCAAATCGATGCTTATTTAACTACAGGTAATACCCATAGTCTGGCTTCGGGGCGTTTATCACACTTTTATGGTTTAACTGCGCCCAGTATTTCTTTAGATACTGCTTGTTCTTCATCTTTAGTTGCAGTACATTTAGCAATTAAAAGTTTACGCGATCGCGAATCAAATTTAGCTATAGTAGGAGGTGTAAATCGCCTCATTGCGCCTCAAGTTAGTATTAACTTTTCTCAGGCTAAAATGCTCTCTCCTGATGGGCTATGTAAAACTTTTGACACCTCTGCTAATGGCTTTGTACGCTCGGAAGGTTGTGGCATTGTCATCTTGAAACGCTTAGATGATGCTATTGCAGATCGAGATAATATTCAAGCTGTTTTATTAGGTTCGGCGGTTAATCAAGATGGGCGCACTAGCAGTATTACCACCCCCAATAGTTTGTCGCAGCAAGCGGTAATTAAGCAGGCATTGAAGAATAGTAAAATAAAGCCATCCCAAGTTAGCTATGTAGAAAGCCACGGTACGGGAACATCATTAGGAGATTTAATTGAAATAGAAGCTTTAAGCTCAGTCTTTGCCTATAATGAGCAATTAATTTTAGGCGCGGTTAAAACTAACATCGGTCACTTAGAATCGGCATCAGGTATTGCTAGCTCGATCAAAACGGTCTTATCTCTGCAAAAATCAACCATTCCTGCTAATCTCCATCTTAAACAACCCCATAACCAAATAGATTGGCAAAAATCGCCCTTTATCTTACCCAAAAATAACTTGTCTTGGGAGAAAAAAGAACAACCTCGTATTGCAGGAGTCAGTGCTTTTGGCTTGAGCGGGACAAATGCCCATGTAATAATCTCAGAAGCTCCCGATATGGAAGACAGTCATACCGTTATTAGACCAGATAGTAATTTATTTAGCCTCTCTGCCAGAAATAAACCCGCTTTACAACAGCTAGTTACCAATTACACTGAATATCTAGAAAAAAATCCCCATCTTAACCTAGAAGACATTTGTTTAACCGTTAATATAGGGCGATCGCATTTTAACCATAGATTAGCCCTCACCGCAAGTTCTACCCTGGAATTACAAAGCAAATTAAGGCAATTTATCAATCAAAAAACACCTACAGAATTTTGGCAAGGTAAAGTAAATCTCAATAGTGAACCTAAAGTTACTGTTATTAATTCTCCTGAAGTACAAAAACCCCTATTAGATTTAGCAGCATCGATGCTTATTAATCCCGTTGCTGATTTAGATGTCGCTAAAATTTGTTGGGAAATTAACGACCAGTCGAGCTTACAATCAAATGAAAATCAAACAGTTATTTTTACGAAAATCAATCATGAATTAGATGATTGGCAACTACTAACATCAGGATTAGCACAATTGTATATATTAGGTGTTGCGATTAATTGGCAAACTGTAGCCAAAAATTTTGGTGGAAACAGAATTACTTTGCCTACTTATCCTTTTCAAAGACAAACATATTGGTGGGATTAATTATTAAACATTGAACTTATAGTCGTTCCAATTAATTTCCTTACATTAAGTTTAATGGTTCGAGGGAACGCCTGAACAGGGAACGCCTGAACAGTCAAGTATAAGGTTTTTATTTGGAATCACTATAGATTTTAGATACAAAGCTTATGAGGCACTCAAACCAAATTTTTCAAAATGTTCGCTAAGTAAACTTCTTGTCAAGAAAACCTCTGTTTCTTCAGGCTTTGCAGGTGCATTACTAGGTGCTTCTTTCAGGTAATTTTCTGTAAATTTATTAAGTTCTTTCAAGAGTTTTCGATCGCCTTTAGCATTTTTTGTTGCATAGAATGTTCTGATAATAGTATTTCTTGAACTACCAATCCAAGGAGTACCTAAATTAACCAACTTTACTCCATACTCTTGATTTACTTTTTCATAAGCTTTCCATAGGGTTAGCTGATCGATATACTTGCTTTGTTGTGGTTCTTCAAGAATTTTCCAAAGTTGTTTAACCCACTCTTGAGTTAGTTCTTTAGCCACAGAAGAATTAGATAAACCGAGTACGTTCATTGTCAACCTTAAAGCTTCATGCTTCATTTTAGGTCGAGCAAAAATACAGAAATCTCCTTGCTGAAAGAGAGTACCAAATCTGTTGAGATTTCTTTTGACAATTGCATCGGCATCTAATTGAAGAAGATTTTCAGTAGAACTATCTTGTCTAAGCTCGTTAATCAAAAAAATTCTTCTTGTAGTAACGTATAGACGTTGCTCATAAGCATGGAGAAAATTTTTGTTCTCATGAATTACTTTAATATTCTCGATCTCAGCAAACTTTTTTAGGTCATTCTCTGGTATGTTAATTGCTAACACTACAACTTTGACATCTGGAGAATTTTTGATAAGAGAATTTAGTAAGATTTTTCCATAGTCTAAGTATTTATTATCAAAGCTGACACTAATAGTAACATTAGAGCTTTTAGGCTTAAATGCTTGAATCAACTGATTAATCACAATTGTTGCTCTTATTTTTGAAGGTAAAACCCATCATTTAATTTGATGTCTACTATCATAGCCAAGAAAATTAAGAATAGACAAAGAATTCCACCATAGTTAAAAACAATCTAATTTGCGATCGTGATTAAAAAGTATAGTCGTTCCAATTAATTTCCTTACATTAAGTTTAATGGTTCGAGGGAACGCCTGAACAGGGAACGCCTGAACAGTCAAGTATAAGGTTTTTATTTGGAATCACTATAATAGTGTATTAACTCAAGAAGCATTAACTCAAGAAATCAATAAAAAACACCTTACAATTGTAGGGCGAGACATATCCCACCCTACTTTAACCAACGGTCACGTGCCGTCTCCGTCGTTTTACGGCGGAGTAATCTGTGACTTTATCTAATTTCAATTAAGAATTTTGAAAGCTATCTAAATCGGCTAATACTTCTTGACTGTGGGTATTAGGTCTTACTCCTAAATACACCTTTTGTAAAACACCATTAGGGTCAATTAAATAGGTATGACGCAAAGACATTGAGCCTAACCAAGAGCCATAGGCTTTACTAACATTACCATCAGTATCAGCCAGAAGGGGAAACTTGAGACCCTCTGCATCGCAAAACTCGCGGTGAGAATCAACATCATCAACACTTACCCCTAAAATTTGAGCATCTCTAGCTTCATATTCCGCTAAATCTTGTTGAAAACGACGAGCTTCAACGGTACAACCAGAGGTAAAGTCTTGGGGATAGAAATACAAAACCACCCACTTACCCTGATAATCATTTAAAGAAATTTCCCCATCCCCTGTATTAGTAGGAAGGGTAAACTCTGGTGCTGGTTCATTAACTGGTGGTTGTGTTCCACCTAAAGCTAAAGCATAAGGGACGCAGTTACTAAAAAATAGTAAAGACAGACAAATGATTGACAAAAACTTCACAAAAGAATGACGATTCATTGGCTTTTAAATCTGGTTTAAGGAACTAAAGTATGGTTTACTTAACATAAGTTAACAGCTATCCTGTTGTCAGATCGTGCATAGGCAATAATTTGCCGATGTATGTTAAGAGACATCACAATATAAGAATAGTTTGTTAGGATTGTTGCTCGCAGCTAAATACATGAATATGAGTGTAATTACAGATACAATTGCCCCCCACGGTGGCACACTAATTAATCGCATTGTTACAGAAGAACAAAAAGCAGAATTTTTAGCTCAAGCAGACTCTTTACCTAAAGTTCAATTGGATAAAAGAGCAACTTCTGATTTAGTCATGATTGCTATTGGTGGTTTTAGCCCCATCAGTGGTTTTATGGGAGAAGCAGACTATCAAGGTGTCGTTGATGATATGCGGATGGCTGATGGTACTGTTTGGTCTGTACCTGTTACTTTATCTGTTTCCGAAGAAGTTGCAGCACCTCTAAAAGAAGGTAGCCTAATTCGTTTAGACAATCCTGAAGGTAAATTTATTGGTGTTTTAGAATTAACTGAAAAATATACTTATAATAAAACCCATGAAGCGGTTAATGTTTATCGCACTGATGAAGATAAGCATCCTGGGGTAAAAGTAGTTTATGAACAAGGTGCTGTTAACCTAGCAGGTCCAGTTTGGTTATTAGAAAGAGAAGCTCATCTTTTATTTCCTACGTATCAAATTGACCCCGCAGCATCCAGAGCAATATTCCGTGACAAAGGCTGGAGAACAGTTGTGGGTTTCCAAACTCGTAACCCCATTCACCGCGCTCACGAATACATTATTAAATGTGCTTTAGAGATTGTTGATGGTTTATTTCTACATCCTTTGGTTGGTGCAACTAAAAGCGATGATATCCCTGCGGATGTGCGGATGCGCTGCTACGAAATTATGATGGAAAACTATTTTCCTCAAGACCGCGTTATTTTAGCAATTAACCCTTCTGCAATGCGTTATGCAGGTCCTCGTGAAGCAATCTTCCACGCTTTAATTCGTAAAAACTATGGTTGTACTCACTTTATCGTAGGACGCGACCACGCGGGGGTAGGGGATTACTATGGTACTTATGACGCTCAGGAAATATTTAGTCAGTTTAAACCAGAAGAGTTAGGTATTACTCCTTTAAAATTTGAACACGCTTTCTATTGCACTCGCACCGAACAAATGGCGACTGCTAAAACCAGTCCTGCAACTAAGGAAGAACGTATTCACCTATCTGGAACTAAGGTTCGTGCAATGCTAAGAGAAGGTAAAACTCCTCCTCCACAATTCTCTCGTCCTAAAGTGGCTGAAGAATTAGCTAAAGCAATGAGTGGTCAAGGCTAAAAATTAATCTTTCTTTATAGATTATAAAAGATCGCATCTAGATGCGATCTTTTTTTTGTGGTTTTAAAAATCATGCTCCCATGCTAAATTGTCTTAGGTCGAACTGACGTTAAGTAATTTTGAATTGTTTGATTAAATATTTCAGGGTTGGTTAAAAAAGCCCAATGATTACCAGAAATTTCTCGAACTTCTAGATGAGAAAGATATTGATAATAGGGTTTAAATTGCCATTGACTGCGATTGAGTCCTGCATCAAGTTTTATGAGTAGAGTCGGCACATCAACTTGTTTAGTGAAGCTAGCAACAGTCATCACATCATCAAAAATACCATCTCTGGCTGCCACTGGAAACTTACTTCTCCATGTCCCATCAGCTTTCTTTTCAATACTGGCTTGAAAAACCTTTTGCTGCAAATCACTCCATCCTTGATATTGTTTCAATTCTTTAGCTGCTGCTTCTGCTGCTTCGTAACTAGGATAGGGCTTCATTCCTTGTAAAAAAGGCAATACTCGATATAGTAAAGGGAAGGTGATTTTTAACCAACTGGGTAACTTACCAACATAAAAAGGATCGACTAAAATCAGACTGCGAAAACGCTGAGGATGATTATTAGCCCATAATGCAGCTATTTTACCACCCCAAGAATGACCGAGAATGTGCGCGTTTTCCCATCCCAACTCGTCCATTAAAGCTTCCAAATCATTAATAATATCTTGACAGCAATAACCAGTTTTCGGCTTACTGCTTTCTCCATGTCCCCGTAAATCTGGTGCAACAATATGATACTTTTCTGCTAAAAATTCTCCCAGACTAGACCAGACTAAATTTAAGTCAGCCATGCCATGCAATAGTAGTAAAGGCTCTTTACCTCGATTCCATTGTAAATAGGAAAGAGTAATATTTGATGATTGAAACGTACAGCGTGTTTTCATACTAAATCTTGTTCAAATACATCATTTGACAATTCCCGCCGTCTATACTGGAGATTATCATTTTCCTGAGACTTGCTCGGTTGTGGATTTTTTACGTCTACTTCCTTGACTAATAGTTTCTCCACTCTGCTTCATGAATAGAAATAATAGACGAACCTAGACAAGCTAGATTAGACACTTTTTACTTCTTGTTTCATAGTAGCAACGGGGCTTTTATCTTAAGTTTTTAGTTAAGGTGCATTAACCTTGGTCTATTTAAACCCCCTTCGTCCAAGGACAAGCCGTCCGCATAGCGAGCTAAATTGATACTCGCATTCTAATCACGAGGTAAAAATACCCCACAGCGACTTTTTTAGTATATATTTACTAAGTCAAAGTGATAGCTTGTGTAGAAAATCTAACCTAGAGTTACTTACTTTTTCATTTACCTTAGCTGTTAGTTTCCTGGCTTTATACCTAGATTTTTTGAATCCAAGATACATTAAAACAAAAAGTCTATTGATAAATTTTTTTCTTGTAACTTAATGAATTTTTGCGAAGAAAATTAATCAACTATATCAAGTGGCTCAAGCAGTGACCCATCAAAAAATAGACTACTAACATGGCACCAGCCGAAGCTGCCACTAAAGTACCTGCCAGCATCAGAGAAAATTCTTGTAAGTCTAAAGCTTCTTGCATTAGGTGCAAAGACCAGGCTACAAGAGCAACATCAAATATGAGAATCGGAATCAGCATTTTTACGAAATGTAAAATCTTATTTATTCTAGTACACAATTTTGCTAATTGTGAGGATATTTTCTAGAACTTAAACTTTACTAAAGAATGTTTGTTAGCTGATACGCACAGGAACTTGATGCTGTTGCAAATATTTTTTAATTTCTGCGACGCTTAATTGTCCGTAATGCAGTAAAGAAGCCAAAAGGGCTGCTTCGGCTTTGCCTTTGCTAAAGGCTTCATAAATGTGCTGAGAGTTACCTGCGCCTCCTGAAGCGATAACAGGTATCTCTACTTGTTCGGCAATAGTACGAGTAAGCTCTAAATCGTATCCTGCTTGAGTACCATCTGCATCCATACTGGTTACCAATAGTTCGCCTGCGCCTCTTTTGGTGACCTCTTTTGCCCAGGTAATAGCGTCTAAGCCCGTGTTTTCTCTACCGCCACGAACAAAAACATCCCAGCCAGGGTTACTAGAGTCATTACGCCTTCTAGCATCGATCGCTACTACTATACATTGTCTACCAAAGCGATCAGCTCCACGATTAATTAAGTCTGGGTTACGCACCGCAGCAGAGTTGATACTAACTTTGTCTGCTCCTGCTCTTAATAATTTTTTAATATCTTCTGTGGATTGAATCCCACCCCCTACGGTAAGGGGAATAAACACTTGTTCGGCGGTATTATAAACAACATCGAGAATAATATTGCGATCTTCGTGGGTAGCAGTAATATCTAAAAAGACTAATTCATCTGCTCCCGCATCATTATATACTTTTGCTAATTCTACAGGGTCGCCAGCATCTTTGAGATCGACAAAGTTAATCCCTTTGACTACTCGTCCAGCTTTGACATCAAGACAGGGTAAAATTCTTTTGGCAAGCATTATTTTGGTTAGTGGTTGGTGGTTAGTGGTTAGTGGTTAGTGGTTAGTTGTTAGTTGTTGGTGGCTCATTACTCGCTACTTCTGACTTCTGACTTCTGACTTCTGACTTCTGACTTCTGACTTCTGACTTCATCCTTCATCCCTTGAGGAAAATAATCCTAACATGGGGGCGAGGATAGCACCAAAGACAAAGCCTCCTGCGTGCGCCCAATAAGCAACACCACCACTTTCCATTCCGACATTGACGGGTACTTCTAGAGAAGCAATACCATTGAATGCTTGTTCGAGAAACCAAAAACCAAGAAAGTAAATAGCGGGAATACGAAAGATGGGGAAGAAAAAGCCCAAAGGTACGAGAGTCACAATTTTAGCTTGGGGGAATTTTAAAATATATGCGCCCATAACTCCTGCGATTGCACCACTAGCACCTAAAGAGGGAACATCAGAGGTAGCGGAGAAAAACCATTGGGATAAGGCTGCAAGTGCGCCACAAGAAAGATAAAAAACTAAGTATTTGCTGCTACCTAATTGTTCTTCGACATTGTTCCCAAATATCCACAAGAAGAGCATATTAAAAGCGATATGGGCAATACTAGCATGGAGAAATTGACAGGTAATTAGGGTAGCAAGTTCTGGTACTGGTTGATAAGTTGCAGCACCGCCTAGATTTACGGTTAATTCTAGGGGTACAACAGCAAAGTAGTGAAACAAGGTTTCTAGTTGAGAGGGATTTAAACTAAGTTCGTAAATAAAAACAATTATGTTAATGGCGATTAAGGTATAGGTGACATAAGGAGTAATCTTAATTGGGTTTTCGTCTTTTAAAGGAACCATTTTATTTAGTTAGTTACTAGTCGTTCGTTGTTCGTTGTAGATTTTGCTGTATGTTTAAAGATTTCTATTTATTGAAAAAAAGTTATCGCTCAAAAACCATCAGTAAGATGGGCAATGTCTAGTCTAATATTGCGATAAGTATTGTCTACAACAGAACATCTCAGTTTAAAAATTTTATTTTGTACAAATTTTATTATCCATGATTAGTGGTTCAATTTTCCATAAAATAAAAAATATCAGGATAATCTATAACTTACGACAGATTTGCTAAAATTTTGGCTATTTTCTTCGGAGCTTCTATTTGTTGGAATAGTTTGATAGCGTTTTGGGAGTAGGTTTTACTTTCTGTTATCTTTTCAAATTGTTGTAGGGTTAGAGCATATTGATAGTAGGCTTCAGCGAGATCGCATTTTGCACCGATATTTTCTAAAAGTTGAATTGCTTCTAGATGATATTGATTTGCTGCGATGAAATTATTTGTTTGTGCTTGAATCTTAGCTAGACAAGTTAGGGCTTTGGCTTTAATTTGAATATAATGACTTTCTTGACAAAAAGCGATCGCTTTTTCTAAGATTTCTTGGGCTGAATTATATTGTTGCAGGTTAATTAGGGTTTGTCCTAAAATTTGCATAAAGTAAGCAAAGCGACCTGTATTATAGATTTTATTTGGGTCGTGGTTAATTAGTTGAATAAATTTTTGGGCAGTAGTTCTGGCTATTTCTGTTTGTCCTAAATAGGAATGGACTAATGCTAAACAAATATCCGCTTTTTCTGCCCAAGGATGATGTCTGGTATTTTGGGCGATAGTAATTACTTCCTGAAAAAAAGTTGCAGCTTCTTCTAGTTGCCACAAATCAACATTATATAAGCCAATACTTAGTAAAGAATCTACCCGAAGCATTTTCCAGTAGTAAATACTTTGCTTATTATATGGTGCAATGGTAATCTTGTTAAGATAATTAGTTGCTGTTGTAATAGTAGATTGTTGACAAGCGATCGCTTTTTTTACTTGACCGCTAATCCAATATAAGTCCCCTAAAATATTATTAAGTTCACTATAAATTTTTGGCTCTTCAATACGATCTATAATTTGGGTGATTGCTTTTAACAAAGGTTGTGATAAACCAAGACGATATAAGTTAGTACCAAGGGTTAAATGCTGTCCCCATTGATTGGGACGACTAAATAAAATTACTTTTCCTGCTTGGGTAAAATCAGCAATTGTAAAATAATGATGATAAGCTTCAAGGGCTGTTAAACCATCTTGAATAGTTGTAATCTGGCTCACGCTTTCTATATAAAATTGAGCAATTCTTTGATTGATTTGTTGCCATTCTGTAGAAGCTAAACGAGATAAAGACTCTGCTTTAATTACGGGATGCAGCCAATAGTTTCCTTGAGAAAATTCGATTAAAGAGCGATTACGAAGAGATTCAATAATGCGATTTTTATTATCTACTTGAACATCCCAAAGTAAAGATAATAATCCTGCTTTAGAGATAGTAGGTACATCTTGATAGCGATAACAACCTAAACGACATAGTAATAAGTATGCTTGAGAGTCTAATTTTTGTAAGCGATTAAATTGACTGGTAACCAGATTTTTCAAATTAATTTCTATTAAAGGGTCGTTAGAGTTTTCCTGCCAATACGTATTTATATCTGCTGTAAAATCTTCTTGGATTACACCGCATAAGATTCCCATCGCCTTGGCATTACCACCATAAATATGATGCATTTCTTGAAGAATAGATTTATTAATTGGTACTTGATTAATCGTAAAAAACTGTTGCCAAGCAGTTGAACTTAGTCCTGATAAACGATAATGGGATAAATTAATGTCCGATTCACAAAAGCGATCGCGACTAGTAATTAAAGTAACAGATTTAACATTAATATCAGCTAAAATACGTAATAATTCGATATAGTTTCTTTGTTCAGTAATTAACAGACCATCTTTACTTAAAGCAGGTTCTAAATTATCAATTAAAATTCCTACTTTGCGTTTTTCTAGATGCCTTTTTAGCCTTGCCAAAGTAACACCAAATTCTTGACCAGGTTCTTCTTGAAAATCCCGCTTTAACCACTCTTCTACTAAGCTTTCCACAGAAGTAATATTTACGGTTTCTTTAGCCATCAGAAACTCTAAAATAAGGTCAAACTCTTGAGTAGCTAAATACTTTTTTGCCAGAGTAGTTTTTCCAATACCACCCTGTCCTTGAATAACAATTATTTTATTTCCCTGATTAACTAAAGTAGTTAAATCAGTAATTGCTTGTTGACGACCGAGAAAATTACTATCTTCTAGAATCTTATTTAATGTTGGCGCAGTAACAGCAGCTTTAATTTGAGAATTTACTAACCGAGGAAGATGAGGAACTGTTGATTTTAAACGCTTTTTAATAGCTGTACGAAAATTATTTTTATTAATCCTGACTCCCCAAGCTTTCGATAACATTTTCCATAAAAGATAACCCGCATCCTTAGCGTGTCCCTCAGTACAGCCATAAATATCAGCAATTTCTAAATACTTTTTTCCTTGCCAAACTTCTCGCAAGATAGTAGCTTGGAGATCGTTAAGAGGTTTACCAGTGCGATCGTAAATTACTCGATCCACTAAAGCCAATGCTTGCTCAATAGTCATAGCGAGTTATCTGCCTTCTTCCTTAATCTAATTTACCGCATTTGAGCGTAAAGTACCGTCCTTCTCAGGGCGACGGGGCGTATCCCCATTCGAGGACAATGTAAACTCCTGGGAAAACCACAGGAGACAGCCCCTTGTGATATAAGCGAATCACTAATTATGGTAAAATCTTATCGTGAGCTTAAACGATAAAAATGATTGTCTACGAGGCGAAACTAGAAGGAACAAAAGAACAGTATGGAAAGCTAGATGAGGCTATTCGTACTGGTCGCTTTGTTCGCAATTCTCTAATTCGAGCTTGGATAGATCGACAGGTAAAAAGCCGTAACGGTGCTTATAAATATTGCAAGGTGTTGGCAGACAATCGGTCGTTTCCTTGGGCGAAAAAGCTGAATTCAATGGCAAGACAAGCTCATGCCGAAAGAGCCTGGGCATCCATCGAACGTTTTTATCGCAATTGTCAAGCCAAAATTAAAGGAAAGAAAGGTTTTCCTAAGTTTGCCAAATATCAAGTACGAGCATCGGTAGAATACAAGACCAGTGGTTGGAAACTATCTGAATGCCGACGCTATTTGAAATTCACTGATGGTTTTAAAGCAGGTAATTTTCAGCTTTGGGGAACTCGCGATCTGCATTTTTATCAACTCAATCAAATCAAACGAGTTAGAGTAATTAGAAGATGTGATGGCTATTACGCCCAGTTTTTAATTGATGTAGACAGGAGGATAGATAAAGAGTTAACAGGAGTAGAACGAGATTTAGATGTGGGTTTGAACCATTTCTACACTGATAATTTCGGGGAAAAAATAGACAATCCTCGGTTTTTGAGAAAAGATGAACGCAAGCTCAAAAAGCTTCAACGTCGTCTATCTCGCACTCAAAAGAAAAGCCAAAACCGAGTTAAAGCCAGAAATAGATTAGGTAGAGCGCATTTATCGGTTTCACGCAGACGTAACGATTGGGTATGTAAGTTAGCCCAGCGCGTCATAAAATCTAGCGATTTATTAGCGATTGAAAACCTACAGGTGCGTAACATGGTTAAAAATCATCAATTAGCCAAGTCAATTAATGACGCTAGCTGGCGCAAGTTCCGAGAATGGTTAGAGTACTTTGGGGTAGTTTATGGAGTACCTGTGATTGCAATTAACCCAAGCTATACCAGTATTAATTGTTCTAATTGTGGCGAGCCAGTTATTAAAACCCTGAGTACCAGAACACACTGCTGTAATAGCTGTTCCTATATTGCTGACAGGGACGAAAACGCAGCTAGAAATATTCTTAAATCTAGCTTGAAACAACTATCAGATACCGTGGGGCGCACGGTAATCAACAACGCCTCTGGAGAGAATGACCTCTGTTCGGTCGTGGAAACACAACCCAATAAGTCGGCTCGTCGAAAGAGGAAATCGCTTTAGTGATGAAGTGAATCCTCTTCTCTTTTAGGGAGAGGAGAACGTCAAAGCAATTAAAGAAGTAGTGGCATCCCAAAATACTTATGAACTAATAGTCAACTACATTATTACTAATGTAAATGCAAGCTACACAATGACCTTATTTAGCTATAAATTTGAACCCCAGTCATTTGTTATTAATTATCAGTATATTTAAATTAGCTTTAAGCCATTAGCTATAAGTTAGAATCTGCTCTATTCCACTTATCTTTAGTGGAGGAGTTGAACCTGGAGCTTGGAGCTTAAAGCTGTTCGCTAGTTAATTACTACAGATACTTTCAAGGGCGTAGTTTTGGCGAGCTAAAATTTGTTGATAAACTCTGACTAACTTTTTAGCAGCAATATCCCAAGTATAATTATCAAAAATAAACTGACGGGCTTTCATTCCCATAGCTTTTGCTTCTTGAGGCTGTTGCAAGCAAGTAATTAAGGCTTCAGTAATAGATTCAGCATCGATATCTACTACGTGAGCTACTTTTGCTTCTGCTGCTTCAGGAAAATTGCAACCTGTGGTGATGATGCAGGGCAAACTTGAAGCCATTCCTTCTAAAACTGACATACTAAAGCCTTCAGAATAAGATGGAGCGACATAGATATCAGCAGCAGCTAGAGCAGCTAATTTTAAATCTCCTTTGAGCATTCCCGTAAAGGTAACTGCATCTTGACAACCTACATCCTGAAAGTATTGTGTTGCAGTAGGCATAAAATTAATACTATCTGGCCCTGCTACTATTAGATGAGCATTGGGAAACTTTTGATAAGCCTGAGCAAAAGCAGGAGCTAGTAAATCTAATCCTTTTTTGGGATCGATTCTTCCAAGAAATAAAATTAGTGTTTTATGGCGAGTGTGAGGAAATTGCTGATAAAAAATATCGGAATTGGGTAAAATTTGATAGTCTTGGCGATGAATCCCATTGGGAATAATAATAGTTTTTGATAAACCAAGATTCTGAACTCTTTCTGCTTCTGAACTTGCTAAGGTATGAATAGCATTAGCTTGTTTTAAAAGAGGTTTTTCTAGAAACTGATAATAGTAACGTTTTTTTCCTGCTTTATAGGATAATGCCCAAGGTTCTAGCATTCCGTGAAGAGTAGCTATATAAGGAATATTTTGCAGTTTACAAATTCCATGAACGACCGAAATTAAAGGTGAAAATATAGTATTAGTGTGAACTAAATCATAGTTAGTAACATTTTTATACAGCCATTTAATTAGTGATAAGCTAAAAATAAAATCACTACGATGCCAACAAGAAAAGTATTGTACTCGATAATTGATGTTATCGATCCAAGTATTCAAAGAAACATCTAATATATTCTTATCATTAGCATTTGTCGTAATTAAATCAATATTACAGTTAAAAGAGCCAAGTTCTTGAGCTATTTCTGTAACAACTTTTGATGTTCCACCATAGCTTTTTCCCAGATAAGGAGTTACGCATAAAATTTTCATATCTTGGATAACTTTTATTTTGAGTGATTCTTACTTTTTAAAATATTAGCTATTGTAAGTAAAGCGAATTAAGCAATAATTCAATTAGTGAGTAGTTGCATATTCAACAGCTTGCATTAAACCATTCGCAAAACGATCTGGGGAAAAATCTTGAATGTGTTTAAAAGCAGTATTTCCCATTTTTTGCTTATCAAAACTTTCCGCACTAATTTTTAACATTAAACTAGTTAATTGCTGAGAATTTTCAGGATCGAAACCAAAGCCATTAACTCCTTCAATAATTAAATCTTCAAAACAACCACAGCGATTGGATACCAACACAGGTAAACCAGCAGCCATTGCTTCATTAACCACTAATCCCCATTGTTCTGTGGTGCTGCCATGAACAAAACAACCAGCATGAGCAAAATAGGGTAGCATCTCTTCCTGTTGTAAAAACCCTGGTAAGTGAACTACTGTTTGTAAGTTTAATTCAGCAATTTGTTTCTCGATTTGCGGACGTAATTCTCCATCACCACAAAGCACTAAATCCCAAGCCTTATCTGCTACTTGTTGACGATACTTGGCGTAAGAATCAATGATAAAAGGAAGATTTTTTTTAGTTATAAAGCGATTAACTGTCAGAAAGAAAGGTCTATCTAAAGGCTTAGGCAAATGCTGTATTTCATCAGGAAGAAAAGTATCATTACCTACAATGTCATAGCCAACAAAAATAGCCTTTTCTGGCATTCCTAATTTCATTAAATAGCGTTTATGGGGTTTTCCTCCTACCAACGCAGACTTAAACTGCTTGACAATTAAGCGTTTAATTGTTTCTTTCCACCAAACTCGCTCAAAATCGCTTTCTGTAGTTTCGGAAAATAAAATCACAGGCTTATTACGCAATCGACACCAAAAAAGGGCGACCAACATTGAAGGATTAAAATAGCCAGAAATAGCTAATACTGTAGGGTCAACTTGCTTTAGAGTAGTTAATAATTGTTTAATTAAATGAATTAGCTTTGTTTCTTCTAGAGAAGAGTTTTTAATTACTGAGATAATTGGTAGCGTCAGATTTTCTAATTTAGTTTGCCAAGGATATCTTTTCTCAGAGCGAGATAATTCTATTCCTACAGCTTGCAAATTTTTAATTGATAGATAATTACTCAGACTCTCTAATCTGGCAATATGGTAAGGACCATAGTTAGAAAATAAAAGACCAATATTTTTATTCATGATAAGCTACTGATTTCTTGGGTATGGCTCTGTAAAAAGTTTTTTCTTGGGAAAAATGAACTGCCAAGCCGATAAAGATAAATTGAAATAATGCTTCTTGGAAAAATCTTTGCGTACCGTGAGTGATACAAACCATTGCTGGAGTAACTAATCCAATATAAAGTAACTTACTAAAAACACTTTGATAATAGTTGGCAGAAATCCAAAGATTTTTGAAAAGATAACCAATCCCAGCAAAAATCAAACTACCAAAATAATCAAATTCAGCAAATGCATCACCAATTCCTGTATTAGTACTGCCTGGAGTCACATAGTAGTCATAGAACCGTTTAAAATGCCCTAAACCCCATCTCAGTTGCAGTGCATCTTTAAGTTCATGACCAAAGATTTGACCAGGAAAAAATTGGAAGATTATTGCATCCCAATAACCAGTACCATAGCCATATCTTCCTGTTTGTGATGTTGCTTTCATTAAAACTGCTGCATTTCTCAGTTCTAATACTTTCCCCTGAGTTATAAATTCTAAAGAATCTTGAGAAGATGTTTGTAATTGTTCCCAATCTTGAACAGTAATATCTTGAAAAGCATCACGGTTATAGCCCAAAAAGGGAATAAGAAAAGTAATAGCAACGATAGCCAGAAGGAAAAACCATCTAGGTGGAATGGAGCGTCTGACAAACCAAAAAGAAAGACCGATAATAATCAGAAATACCATAGTTGGTTGCCTTCTACCACCAATAACAATACTCCTTATGGGATAATAAGCAGCAATAGCAGTGAAAACAAAGTTCTGCATACTAGGTCTTTTAAGTAATTCCATCAAAAAAATTGCTAATGCGATATAGGTAAGCCGACCAAAAAATACTAAGATCGTCGCTTTACCAGTCCAACCGTTACTATGTCCATCGGTTTCAATAGCAACGAATCTAATTGCTGCATTACAGATTGTTCCTATTACCAGTAAACCAATTCCTGCTTTAAATAGCTTTTGCTCATTAACTTTAACATTCAAATAATTGATTACATTATTATTTGGGGAAAGCTGATAACCGATTAAGCACATTAATGCACAAAGAAAACACATTAAAAATACTCTTGCTAATCCATTAGTATCGACTGCTTCGGGATTATTGTATAAAGCAAATCCTTGAGGAATGAGAAAAGAAATAAAGATACTACCCGTCAAAAATGGATATTGGTAAGCTCTTTCTAAATAGACTAAGCCCCAAAGAATTAAAAATGCACAGGCAATAATAAATAAGCCAAAATAGAGTTCTACCATTTGTAGTTTAAAAGTGTAATTTTTAGGTTATGTGTTGTATTTTTATCTTTAATTCTGATAAATCAAAATCAGTAACTCTAGATAAAGATTTACCAGCAAAAATATTAAGTATTTCAGGATTATGTAAACATCTTTGAAGCGATTTAGCAATGCTTTCTCCTGTTAGTTCTGGTAAAATTAGACCGTTCACTTCGTCTTTAACTACCTCCCCGCAAAATTTAGAAGCAATAATGGGTAATCCCCAAGCTTGAGCTTCTAACTGAGTTAAACCAAAGCCATCTGATAGAGTAGGAAATAAAAAAATATCTGCTTGTTGATAGTAATGGGCGGTTTGGCTACGAGAAACTTTACCGAAAAGTTTTACCCGACCATTATTCGTAATATGGTTCGGTAAATTTACTCCTACAGAACCAACAAGCCAAAATTCTATTGATTCTTTTGCTAATAATTCAATTGCTTGAACAATTTGAGCAATACCTTTACGTAAAATAATTTGACCTAAAAATAACACTTTCAAAGGTCGTTTGCTATTAAAGCTTTTGGGATAGGTTCTCACAAACTCAGAAGCTGCTTTGGCGGGAGCATAAGCTAAAGGAATGACTTTAATTTTATCCTGAGAAATTCCAACTTTTTGTAATGCTTGTTCTGACCACTGAGAATTAACAACTATAGTATCAGCGAGGTCACATTCTTGCTGCCAATTTTTCCAATATTGAGATGGTGCTGGCTGCCAATTGTTACTATATTGAGGATATTTATAACATTCTTGTTTGACTATTTTTTCTTCATATATTCCTGGGTCTATTTGTCCTAAGATAGTTCGCCAACCTCTTTTCTTTGCCCAACGAAAAATTTCTAAAGCAGTATAGCTATAAGAGAAAATAGTGATATCTTGGAAATACTTATATTCAAGCTTTCGTAAAAAATTTAAACACTGTTCTTGAAATAACTGATTGCGAGAAATAATTTTATTCCAGCCTGATTTTCTCCTAATTTTTTGCTGGATTTCAAACCAAAATAAATTGTTGTTAAAAGAAGATATGGATGCTGTTGCTAATTCATGATGAAATCTTTCTCTTAAACTAGTACAAAATTTATGAGGTAGTAAATTCAAAGGAGAATTGGGGATAATCCAGGTATCAGTAATGAAATGAGATAATATTTTTTGTTCATTTAATACTCTGGGAATTGAGTAATGTTCTCTTGAGCCTAACTGAAAACAAAGCCATTCTGATTTGTCTGTACGCATAAGAGGTATTCAATTATATTTTTAACTAAAATGCTAATAACTTAAATTTAAAATTTCCTTTTTACTTACCCAATAATCTGATTTTTCATATCCTAAATCGATTAATATATTACCAGCTTCTTGATGAAATAATTTTCTGTCTTCTTCAGTAAAAACTTCTTGCCATTTTTGAACTTTTTGATTTTTATAATATCCAATAATTGCCGTACTTTCAGAATAAAAATTTGTCATTCTTGCCCAACGGCTATGCCATATATTACTAAACCTTTGAGGTAGTAATGGCTCTTGATATAAAGGAAGTAATTTTAAATCCTGACCAATTTTAGTAATAATTGAATTCGGATTTTTGATAATATCTTCAAAACGTAGCAATTTGATATTAGAGAGATCTGACCATGCTTGAATATGTTTTGCCCAATTTTCGATCCGACTACAGCCATGTTCTTGTTGACGGATAAATTCACTAAAAGAACATCGAGTTTTGGGTTCGTAACTTTGCATAAATAAATGAAGAGAACAAAGAACAGCACGACCATCTCGACAAATATAGTAAGTCTCTGCTTCTTGTTGTAACCAAGAAACCCAATGTTCTTTTTGTTGCTTTAATAAGTAAGTAAATTGAGGGTCTGAATGAGTTTTTATAATTGGTTTTTTGGCTCTAGATAATATATTGAGAGCAGTTTTTTCTGGTAAAGGCTTATTCACAGAAGCAAAAGACTCCAAAGCAAAATAAAGCCTATCTAGTGGTTCTCCTGGCTTTTTATAAGACTTACATTCTGCAAACTGCTTTCGTAATAAATCAATGGTTAAGTGTGTACCAGAACGAGGATGACTGGCAATTACAATAGGTTTACCTATATCTTGAAACTTTGTCATAATTTAAATATCTACTAAAAATAAGCTGGTGTTTTGAGGCAATGATTAAACATATTTCTATAAGCAGGAATTAAAGCTTCCCAGCTAAAAGTATTTTTCACATACTCTCGGCGTTTAATCATTGATTCAGCAGATTGTGGTTGCTTGATTAGTTCTGCTAAAGTTTGAGTTAAAGTTCCAGATTGAGAAAGGTCTTGAAAAATTCCTTGTTCTTTGAGAACGTAACGCATTACAGGATGATCGTTAACTATAGAAGGTAAACCGTTAATTAATGCTTCAAGATAGACTCGACCAAAACCTTCTTTTAAAGAACCGAGAACAAAAACATCTGCTGCTTGATAATATTCTTGAACTTGTTCGTAAGGAACTGAAAGTGCGGTAAAGTTGGCTTTTCCTAGTTTTTGTTCTGCTAGCTGCACTATGGGAATACTATTTTCATCCATGTGTCCTAGCATTACTAAGTAAGGTCTGGGTTGTGGTAGCGCAGCAACTTCTGACACTACGTAATCCATTCGTTTGTGTTGAGAACTAATCCAACCAACACTTAAAACTATGGGTCGATTTAGTGGTAGCTGGAGCTTTTGTCGGATTTTGGTTTTGATTGCGGTATCGTATACAGGATTTCCTGGGGGTAGGTTAATGCCATAAGGAACTAATGAATGTTTTTCTGGTGCTTCCCCAGATTTAAGAGCTAAATCTCGATAAAATGGCGCAACTTGCTGTACGTGGTCGGTACGAGAAAAAGGAGGAAAACAAGGACCGCCATTAGAAAAGACTAATTTATAGGGAACACCTATGAGATTTCGCCAATGATAAAGCTGATAACCTAAATTTGCTTCGCTATAAAAAATAACGTCTGGTCGATCTTGGATAATTTTTCCGACAAGAGGTAGAAAAGAAGATAGCTGTTCGACCACATAGCCATTACGCTTAATTAACTTTCCTAAAAAATCAGCTAGTTGGCTATTTCGAGAGAGATTACAGAGGCGATATTCACAATCTTTTTCTGCTCCTGCTCCTTTAAAAAGCTTAATATCCAAACCATCAGCACCTTTCAAACCATCAAAACATTCTCTAGCAAAAGTTTCGATACCCCTATTAATTACTCCTACTCCAGTGCAAACTAGATGTACTTTGATTAGTTTTTTTTTCATGATAAAGCTTGATTCTTTTTCAATAAAATGCCGTTGTTTCAATTTACTTTAATTGGAAAATTGAGGAACTAAAAGAACATTTTCTAATTTAAAATCTTGTGCTGTTGCCATGTCTATTTTTGAGCCAATGTTTCCATCGTCAGTTACTTGCCGACATTCGTAACCTACATTCTCAATAAAGTCAAATAATTTATTCATGTTCAATCCCATATCAGTAATAGCGTGGGGAATAACTTCGATTAATAAAGCAGCTATCTTTTTACTTTGAAGCATATTTTTTGCTCCTTCTAAAACTAAAAGTTCTGCGCCTTCCACATCAATCTTGACAAAACTCAATTCGGTAATATTTTTCTGATCGCAATAAGAATCAAGAGTAATTGTGGGAACAGAAAGAGTATTATTAGCTGTTTGATTGGCAGGACTTAATTTATTTTGAGAAGGATTATGCTCGTTAGCAATAAAGTTGAACGATCCAGATTGATTAGAAAGAGCAATATTTTCGCAAACTACATTGTCTAATTTATTATCTTTGATGTTAGATTGTAAAATTTCAAAAGTTGAAGTAACTGGTTCAAAAGAGTAAATAGAAGCTTCGGGATATGTGTAGGACATCATACAACTAAATACCCCTACATTCGCTCCAATATCAAAAGCAATTTTTTCGGGTTCTAAGAATTTTTCAATTAGCTTTTGTTCTCTTTCCAAAGTCATTTTATAAATATTGTTGGTCACTGACCAAAATTCTGTAAAGTGGCGTAAATGTCCTACACTACCGCCATAGGGTATATTAATTTTAGGCTCGGAACCAATCATTTTATGAAAAACCCATTTCTGATAAGATTTCAACATATTGGAATTGGAAATAACAGTTTTGGCGTTGGTTAATAGTTTCATGATTTTTATCCTATTTGTAGTTCTTTGATTAGAGTTTGATTGACCGCTTCAGATATGGGTTGAGGTCGAGCATCATCGGGAAAAGAAGGACGCTGACGGTCGAGCATCGGCAGACAAAAAGAATGAACTAATCTCTGTACGATACGAATATGAGGCGGTTTTAAGTGATTGGTATTGTTGATTACTGGTAGCTCTGTATTTGTTTCCCAGTACTGGAGTTGCGGGTCGTTACTATCAACGATAAATTTTTGCCAATCTCCCTGTGACCAGTGATGTTGTTCTGGTTGAGTCCAATTGCTGCGGTTGGTTTTATCTGCCATCATAATGGCTCGTAGACGACAGCGACGTTCTAGCTGTAAGGGGTCGCGATTAGGGTAATGACGAATCGGCAATCTTTTTTGAGCAACAAACCCTGCATTGACGGGAAAAGAGCAGTTGATTGGCCATTGCATAGTACTGCGATAGCGACACATACGAGGCTCACTATAAACACTAGGGATAAAGTAGCGACGGCGTTCTGCTATCGGTTTTTGACGGTCTTTAATAGTTTCTGCTCCTCTTTCCCAAGCTGCTACTTCTTCGGTTGTCAAGCAAAAATCATAGTATTGGTGATAGACAATTGTTTCATGGGGACGAAGTTGAGTTTTGATAAATTCTGGTGGTGGTACGTGATGAAATTCATCAGCATCTACCCTTAAAAACCAATCTCCATGTTCCATATACTGACGAGCGTAGTGAAACATATAGCCTCTTAGCTTGGTTTCACAGTAATAAACAGGTTCTTTACAAATGGTTATAACTCGACTGTCATTAGAGGCAATTTCTCGAACAATTTCCCAAGTGTTGTCTACACTACCTGTATCGAAAACGTAGATAGCATTGCACCAGGTAAGGAGATGTTCTAGACATTGTCTAATAATATCTGCTTCGTCGCGGACTGGAAGTAAGGCGTGAAATTTCATTTAATAGTCCTCCTCATTACTAAAGCTTTGTTGATAGAGTTTAAAAGAAATTTATTGGGTAATATTTGACACAAGTAAGTAATAAACCAAACTAAATTTTTAGAGGAGGGTAATTCCAACGCTTTTCGCAAACATCGATCTCGCTCTTGGTAATAATTAGCCTGATGAAATTCTAAAGCTCTAGTTAAATACAGACGTACAAAACGAGAACCCAATTTTGTGTCTAAATAGTTTAATTGACGAGCCAAATTAAGAATATAATCGTAAGCTAACTCTGCGCTATGAGTGTACTTATAGTCAAATTTTGAAACGCTAATACGGTGGTTTTGATGATCTCGAAATAAAGAACCAACCCGATTATCGTATAATGATTGATACTTATAAAGTTTGATTCTTGCCCCATATTCCCAATCTTGACTGCCACTTAAATTTTCTAACCAAGGGCCAATCTCTTTAACAACACTTCTGCGATAAAGTGGGGCGGAAGTGTGCCATAAATAATCAATAACATCATTGTGCCATTGGGAACTATTTTTCCCACAAAAATGGTGAGGAATCGGCTTTAAATCTCGATCTGTTTCTTGGGTCAAAAAATAGACCAGAGAACAACTGTTTATTTTTAACTGGTCTACTCCCCATTCTATTTTCTGACTGATGAGAATATCGTCTGAATCTAAAAACTGAATATACTCTCCTTGTGATTCAATTAGTCCTAAATTTCTAGCAGCTTGCGCTCCTTTTTGCTTTTGAAATAAATAACGAATTGTGATTTCTCGATCTTGCTCTGTTTGTGATTTAAATCGATCAATCACCGATCTAGTATTATCAGTCGAGCCATCATCAATAATCAATAATTCTAGAGGTCTATAGGTCTGATTTCTAACAGATTGAATCGCATCTTGAATTAATTCTTCTCGATTATAAGTTGGGATAATAACGGATACTAATTTCTCTTTATATTTGTCACTCATCCAGCGATTATGACAGGTTTTAGGAATTAATTTAGTTTGATTCTTTTTAATTGTGTTAATCATAGCTAATCAAAAATACGCACTTAATATCAATCAAGAAAATTGTTTACGAAATAGAAGCATACTGCTTGATCGCACGACAAGAAAGATTTTGCTTAATTATTGTCTCAAAGGTTTTAGCTGCCTGAGATAAACTACAGTATTGTTGATACCAATTATGTATTTCTTTGCTCCATAAATCAAAATTGAATTGAGAATTAATTTGTAAGCTATTGTTTTGCATATAAATAAAACCTGGATAATTCAAATAATTAAGAGCAGTTTCTATTCCTTGATTGCCCATCACAGAAATTACTCCATGAGCGGAAGCATTGGCGAAAACTCCTGATTTGAAAATTAGACCTGGGTTTTTTGCTTGAGGAGTATTAAAGTAATATTGATAGCAAAATTGAGCTTGAGCAAAAAATTTACTTACTTCTTTATTAGAAAGATTGGGATGGTAATCTACATTAATAATTGATTTTTTTAATTGTTTTACTAGCTCAATAATACTAGGGTTGTAACTACCTCCAATAATGTTAACTTGATTAATTGGTAATTGTTTTTTGATTATTGGTAGGTGTTGAATAAAATTAATTGTATTACGCTTTAAGTTATCTGTAGAGCCAAAAAGTACCCAATGACCCAATCTTTTAGTTTTTAGTTGTTCCCATGATGGCTCTTTAATATTAGAAAAAACGGGGATAAGATTGATATTTACTGAAGGATATAGCTGTTTTATTTGTTGTTCGACTACTGGATTGCTACAAACTACTGTATCAGATAATTTAAGTAGCGATCGCATATAATAATTTTGTAACGGTCTTAGTAAATAGTCTCTTTGTTGTAAAATTGATGGATAAAGAAACTCATGAAAATTTGTAATTATTTGGGTATTTGGATGTTTTATTTTGATTTTTTTAATGGCTTTTGCTAACTGAAAAGACAACCCATATCTTCTGTAAAATTTGTCGTCAATAAAGCGATCGTAAATACCTCGCTCGAAGTGCAAAATAATAGTATTATTTTCTGCTGCTTTTAACTCGGTTAATCTACTTACAGCTACTTCCAAAGAGTTTGCTAGTTGAGATAAGTAATAAGTTGTAAAATCAGAGCCATTGTCTAAAGATGATTTCTTTTGTTTATCTATTAATATAAAAGAAGTCGATACATCGTACTGAGACTGTAATTGTTGAGCTAAATTATGAGCATAATGACCAATACCATTAAGGTGAGGAGGAAGATATTCTGTAATCTGAATTAAGTTAATATTTTTCATGTTATTACTTCTATAAATACCTTTCATTAATTATGGAATTTCCGATAAATAGGCATTAGAAAATATTTCACAAGAGGGTTTTTCTGAATACGTTTTTTTAACAATAAATAGTGAGTAAGCATATCCATCAAATCGAATAACTCTTTTTTGGCAATTTCTTCTCCTCCATACTCAGCAAGTAATAAAATTGTTTCTGCTCGACTATATTGTCCTTGACCAATAGTTTTACTACCTTGATGAACTAAAGCATGGGAAAGACTTTGATTTATTGGAGCAAATTTGTATTTTTTACTAATATCAAGCCATAACTTTACGTCCATACAATAATTACGCTCTACATCTAAAGGCCCGCATTCTTGCCAAGCTTTTTTTGTAAAAAAACAGGATGGTTGGGAAAAATTAGAATAGTCCATCCAATCTAAAAAGGCAGTAAAGTTTAGTTCGGGAGATTGGATTGTCTTTGAAATTTTTCCTTTTATATCTACACCATGTCCAATACCAACAATCGCTCCAATATTTTCTTGCCATTGATAAGAACCAGCCGTTTCTAAGGCTTGAGGAAGATAATAATCATCGCTATTTAACCAAGCTAAAATTTGTCCGCTAGTGCGACTAAATCCTTTGTTAATCGCATCACTTTGCCCTTTATCTGGTTCGCTTACCCAATAGTCAAGCCAAGGTTCGTATTTACGAATAATCTCTACAGTTCGATCTGTAGAACCACCATCAAGAATAATGTATTCGAGGTTGGGATAGCCCTGAAGCAAAATAGATCGAATTGTTTTTTCAATAAATTCTCCTTGATTGTAGCTAGGAGTCACAATACTAATACGGGGCCAATCAGAGCCATTAGGCATCTTAGCGGGTAATGGTTTGCTTTGCTCTGTCCAGGGCCATCCTGTTTTTCCTGGTGGTGTTGCAGGTAAGTCTTGGAGAGTAGGAATATTAGAAACAAGTAACATGATTAAATAAGTACTGAGTGTTAAAACTAAAAAATAATGAGTAGTTGTTATATTTTCGATCGCTTTTTAATTGTGCAACGCCTGACGATATAGGTTGACATAACGTTGTACTTGAATTTCGATTCCATATTCTGCAAGTGCGATCGCTCGACAATTTTGGCTCATTTGTTGACGTAACTCGTCATCTTCTAAAAGCTGCACGATACCTCGACTTAAATCTTCAGTGTCTTCTGGAGTGGCTAAATAACCAGTAACGTTATGACGGACTAAATCGGGAACACCACCAACTTTGAAAGAAACCATCGGCGTACCGCAAGCCATACTTTCTTGTAAAACTAGGGGTAAGTTATCCGCACGAGTGGGAAACACGAATAAATCCGCAGCCGAATATGCCACCGATTTTAAGCGATCTCTTTCTAAATAACCTAAATTAATTGCTTTGATGCCTACAGTTTGAGTAATCTGATTACTACTACTACCCATTGTCAACAGCACGATTTCAGCTTTTAAAGATTGTGGTAATGCTTGTAAAGCTTTTAAGAGTAGATCTCCTCCTTTACGAGAGTCGCTTAGACTTTGCGCTCCAAACATCAAGACTTTGCTATGGGGGGGAATATCTAGTATTTTGCGACATAATTCACGCTCTAACGGTTGATATGCTTCAGTATCAATCCCATTGGGAATATGATGAATCTGAAAGCGATTGAGTAAACTTTGTTTGACCTGTTGGGTCAACCATTGACTGAGGGTGACAACAATCAAGTTAGAGCGACTGTAAACCCAATTTTTGAGCTTCCATTCAATCTGTGTGTTATCTCTTTGGACGTTGGGATAACTATCTAGATAAGTACATTGCCCACAACCACTTTTCCAGCGATCGCAATCATAACTATAAGCACAATGACCAGTAAAACTCCACATATCGTGGAGGGTAAACACAGCAGGTTTATTTTTGGTCAGATTGGGAATTGTTAGATAGTTAAAATAACCAGTGTGTAAATTGTGAAAATTTAAAACATCGGCTTCTTGGTAAAACTGGTGTTTGGGTATATCGAAGCTGCTAATCAGGTTGAGGTTGTTCAGTCCTAAATAACGAGATAAGCGAAACAGACGATTTTCTAGACGATGTTTGCGTTGAACTGTGGCTACGCGATCGCTCTTAGTTTGAGCTTGACCTACCAATAGTCGAGAATCGAGCTTCCGATCTAATAAGCCTTGGTGCAAGCGATAACCTGCAATACCTGCTCCTCCTGAAATATCTGATTGATTAATATGTAGAATTTTCATGTTTGGGACTACTCCGTAATCCAATAGCAAGTTAATTAGAATAAATTAATTAGAAAATAGAGGTTTTTGCTGTTTTTGCTGCTTAATTCGCCACAGTCGATGGAAAAAGTTGGGTAGATAAGGTTTGGTTGAACTTCTGAAAACTATCGACCAAGAAATTGGCATTTGTAACTGTCGCCAGCCAACCCAAAGCAAATAAAGCCCTGTAGATGTTTGTCGAATACGCAAACAATAAAGGACTAATTCATATAGTCGGGATCCCCAAATTTTCGCCCCTGCTGGATGGTTTGCCAATAAATCCCAAAATGGCTGAAGCTGCCTAATATCCTGCCATCGGAGTAACTCTGATTTTCCGCGATCGCTATACCAGCATTTTTGATAAGATTGAGGGTCTATTAATCCTAAATATGCCCACCAAAATCGCTCGTAAGCTAGCTTATCTATATTTAAAGCAGTTTTTGGTAAACTTTCCTGGACTGCTCTGAGGGAGATTTTTTGAGCGCATTCAAGCTGTTGCTGGCGTTTGAGTTTGCTAATAGCAGAGACATTATCTTGGCGGTACTGTAATAAAATATCTGGTAAATTTGCCAAGCGAGAGTGACGACTGATGCGCCACCAAAGATCGTAATCTTCGGCGTGAAGCATATTTTCGTTATATCCTGCTAACTCTTGTAATAGGTGACGACGCATCATCATTGATGAATGCCACAAACAGTTATTAACTAATAGTAGAGCTTCTATAGAGTCGTGGTCTGTAGCTACTTCTAATTGTCTTAAAACTAAACTTTCGCGATCGATAAATTCTATAGAAGAGCCTAATGCACCTACTTCTGGATGAGCATCTAAGAAATCTACTTGTAGTTGCAGACGATTTGGTAAAGACACATCATCTGCATCTTGACGAGCAATATATTTTCCTTTAACAGTCGCTAATCCCTTATTTAAAGATTTTTCTAAACCAAGATTTTCTGCGTTACTAATGAGAACAATTCGAGAATCTTGTTTACTATATTTTGTAAGAATTTGCCAACTGCTGTCTGTTGAACCATCATCAACAATTACAAACTCAAAGTCTGGGAAAGTTTGTTGTAGAATACTGTCTACAGCTTCTTGTAGGTAAGCTTCCCCATTATAGACACACATTAAAATACTGACTTTCGGTTTTGGTCTATTCATATTATTTTCTTGAACTACATAAAAAACAAGACTCACCCAAAAATTAACTAGCCATTAATATCTTTAAATTTTGGCTTTCAGGTATTGAATTATGTGAATATATTTGCTCTAAACCAAATATACTTAGTATTTCCATAGCTTTTTTGATTTGTCTTTCAGTAATATTTTTTTTCCAACTATCTGTTAAATTTTCCCCTGTAATTATCGAACTTGATCGCCGACTAAGCTGCGATGGTATTCTAAAGTTATGTGTAAGATATTTGTTATCCTTATCTCCTAAAAAAGAAAAGATTTTTTTGAGTTCTAACTCTGGTTCTGTACAAAGTTTTTCATAAAAAACTATACAAAGTTTTTTCTTTTCAAATTGTTTGAGAGGAACATAGTTTTCTATACACCAAGCTAATATTATTTTTTCAAAAGCATCTCCTTGGTTGTTAATTGCTTTAATTGTGTCGATAAAAGGATGCAAGAAATCTTGTATTAATTGTTCTTGAATTAAATATTTATTGATACTTGTCTTCCAATTAAGTTGAATTTTTGAATTTGCTACAGCACAAGGATGTCTGAGTAATAAAATAATTGGCATACTGGGTAATTTATGATTTATCCACCCTAAAAGCAGATTAATCCGAATCACTTTAATTAATCTTCGATCAGTAATAAACTTTTGATTAAACCGATCGCACCATTTATTCCTTAGTTTACCCGAACATATAAATTTAACAACTTTTAATAATTCTTTGTCTTCTGCGTCATGTCTGAGATATTTCCCATTACCAAAATCTAAAGATTTAAAAACATCAACTTCTTCCAAGCAAAAAGGTTCAAAAATATAACGATACTTGTTTTGGTAATTAATAATATTGGAAACCCAAGTAGTTCCACTTCTTCCACATCCAGCTAAAAGAATTGTGTTTTCAGATGACAAATCATAGTCTATGTAATATTTAGTCCATAACTGAGTCTGAAGCTGTTGATTAAATTGGTGGATTTTTCTGGTAATGGCTGTCATCTTAAATACCGCATATTATTTTAGCTATAAAGAACAGGATATAAACTTAGAAATTGATTAATAATCTGCGACACTTTAGTCTATTTCGTTAGTAAAAATCTTCAAGAAGACAATACTCTTCTCATAAAATTTAATTTGCGTAATGTTTTTAATTTTTTCAACCACAATCGAGCAGTAATTCTGGTAAATTGTTTACCAGAAATTAATTTGTGTACTAATCCCTGGCAAAATATTTTTTGACAATATAATTTTCTCGTTCCGTCTTGGATTAAAAATGGAACTACTTTATCCAGTAAAAAAGCTGTAGCAGCCTTAGATGAAACATAAGTTCGACAGTCTGTCATAAAGCTTTCTGACAGTCGATAGTCAACTTTTCTCCCAACGTGTTCTAATTTAGGATCGCCATTCCAAATAGTAAGAGGCTGTTGAATAAAGGAAAATATTGCTCCTCTAGCTTCTAGTCTTAGACAAAAATCCCAATCTTGATGCTTTCTCAAGCTTGCTCGAAAACGAGTTCCTAAAGCGAGAGAACGGTGTAGTATTAAAGTGCTAGTTAATGCTTTTCCCTCATGACAAAATAAATAATCTCCCAGAGATTCTGTTAATTCTTTCCCCCTTTTAGGAACAAAAAAGCGATTATCAAACGCTGTATAAGTAGACTCCGAAATTCCCGATGCACTATAAAATGCTTGAGTATAACTCACTACTCTTTGGGGATTATCAGATTGGAGAATCGAAGCAAGTTGTAACTCTAGCTTATTAGCAACCCAAACGTCATCAGAATCTAAAAAGGCTATATATTCACCTTTGGCTGCATCAATACCTGTATTACGTGCTGCTGCACCTCCCTGGTTAGTTGAGTGGCTAAGATAGCGAATTCTAGGATCGTTAATACTGTTAATTACTGTTTCAGTATTGTCTGTAGAGCGATCATCAACAACAATAATTTCTAAATTTTGATACGATTGTCTAAGTACACTATTAAGAGTCTGACAGATTAAATCAGCGCGATTATAGGTTGGGATGATGACACTTACAAGTGGTTTATCTGATAATACATTCATTGTTTGTGTTTGCCTAAACCTTAATTTTTTGTACTGGTTCCTATCGTACTTAGTGGTGCAGTTTTATATTGATTCCCATTTAAAGCATCAGATAGATAAGTCTTTGATTTTGATATTTCAGTTTCTAATTTTTTGCCAATAATATCGTAATTAATTTCTTTTAATTGCTGCTCAAACAAGTTAGATTGAATATTACTTACAAATCTATTGCTTAAGCCCAAATCATTTAATAAATCACCAGTTTTGTTTAATTTGCTTTTTCTGGCAAGAGTTGTAAATTGCTTGTTAAATTTTATAGAGAAAATAGTTCCATGGTAAAAATTAGTAATTACATAAGAAGCATGATTAAAATAACTCAACCAATCAGTAGGACTAAGATTAACTATGGTTTTATTTGCTATATAACAAGGCTCTCCAATTGAAATAATAGTTAAATTTCTTTTTTTTGCAAGAAACTGAATAAACTCAATTTCTTGAGAATTCATGATTTTTTCTATATACAACAAAAGATACTCTTTATTAATAGGATTTTTTCTTAAATTAAAAACCTTTTGGTAATTAACAAGAAATGTAGGATCGAGAACTTTAACTGCTGAAATACCACAATTTTGCCTAATTAAATTCAAACTATTGCTATCTCGTACAGAAACATTATCAAAATCCCTAATTAACTTACTAATATATTCACAATGTTCTTCAAAACTATCTGCTGGACCCAAACTAGCTGCGTAGCTTAACTTGCGACAATTATTATTAACAAAGTCCAAAAAATAAGAAGTGTCAAATCCTCTGATGGAATTAATACACCAAATTTGATCGCTTCCACAGACTATAGCATCATAGTTTTTTGTTGATTCTAGAAAAGATTTTAATTGTTCTTTATTGATAAATTTTTTCTCACTTAAATTCAATTCAGATATCAAGAAAAGCCTCATCTTAATATATTTTGCCAAACCAGGAAAAAAATATTTCAGCAAAAGTTTCAACCAGGGTAAAAAATCAAAATTCCAACTAATAGGATTAATAATTCGTTCCCGATAGTATTGAGTAGCTGAAGCTGGTCTATAATCAATTATTTCAACCTTATGCCCTTGATTTTTAATTGCTTTCCACAATCCATAAGTCTGTAATGTTGCACCAAAGTTGGTAGTATGATGAAAAGTGATAATTCCTACTTTCATTTTCTTTATTCCTTGTTGAAAGACCTAGTATTTTAAATCTAGAAAATTAATTTAATCCACAAAAATAATTTCAATTTTAGCTATTTTTCTTTTTAAAAAATGAATTATTTTTGCTGCTGTAATTAGTAACATTAGCGGAATATAACTTTCAGATTTATTTAAAATCCAATTATTTGTTTTAGAAGAAAAACTAGCTTTATTGATATGCCAACCTCTTAATTTATTCAATATATAAGGATCGGCTTCCTTAAATACAGAACCACAATTAGGTGCAGAATAATCTTGATTTTCTTTTGACCATATACATCTTTGCGTGATGGGATTGCCTTCTAACTGAATTTTCTGAAACTTAAATACTGCACTCAAAATCAGCTTCGACTGAATACCAGTAAATATTGTTTGTCTATAACTCTTGACAATTTCTTCGTTAGTTAGAGTTTTAACACGATTGTCTTCAAAATCAAAAAAATCAACAGTCTCAACGAAATCGTAAATAGTGCGCTGAAAACTTTTACCTCTTCCAGCATTCATAGCTAATGCTCCGCCAATTGTAGCTGGAACTGATGCCAGATAATAGAAAGAATCAAGAGAATTATCAAAACAGTATTTTAAAACATCTCTTATTAAAGTAGATGAAGATGCTCTAATTTTGTTTTTTGATAATACATCGATCTTCTTGTGCAGTTGATTTTTAAGAATTAGCGATTTAATATTTTTGCGGGCAAATAAAGTATTAGAGCCATTACCTAAAATATAGATTTTACGATTATTAGCTTTTGCCCAAATACAATATTCTTTAAACTGCTCTAAAGTTTCAAACTCAGCATAGTTTTTGAAATTATGAGTAGTTCGATAATAGGATAATTTATTACTTGTAATTGATTGAATTGGACTCAACATATCCCTTTTGTTTATTATTTTGTAGGTATTTTAGTTGTTCTGGAGCTAAAATTTGACCACCAACGCCACCGTAACAGTTTTTCGACTCTAAATTTTGATAGTGTTCGGTATCTCGATATTTCAATACACGACTTGGCTGATTACCAACTATTGCTAACGGCGGTATATCTTGAGTTACTACTGTACCTAGACCAATAATTGCCCCGTCTCCAATATGGACACCAGGAACAATACAAACATTCATACCAATCCAAACATTTTTGCCGATTACAACAGGCTTTCTAATTTCTTTATGATCGTAAGGTAAAGCTTCTCCACGATAATTATGATTGACGGTATATATAGTTAAGTTGCGACTAATATGAGCATTGTCTCCAATTGTCAATCCCCCTGCAGAAGAAAAATAAGCATTTTCATTAATATGAACATTGTGTCCAATAATCATATTCTGGGGACTGGAAATAAACATTTTGCCATTTAACCTGACTCCGTGACCACAGAATTTAAGCTGCTGTAAAAGAGTTTGATTTCTTAATGACTCTTTTTGTTTTTCTGATTGTTTCAATTCTTGGATGAAAAAATCATTATTAGCTAATACAGCCGAAAATTCTTGACTATTAGCTAAATATTGAATTCCTTTAGACAAATAAGACTTTATCTTAGATTTAAATAATTTCTTCATTTCACATGAGTTATATTGCTCAACAATAGTTAATATTTAGTAGTCAAATAATTCCATTTTCTAGGATGATAAAATAAATTTCTACCATTCAAATAAGTAATTTTATGAGAATCTTTAATTTCAAACCTTAAAGAAGAAACAATATCAAAAGCGTAACTGTTTTGCTTTTGCAGATGTATCGCCATTTCATAAGTACCAGGTCTAAGATAACAACAGGGTAACTGTAACTGTATTTCTAATTCTCCTAGTTGAGTTTTAATGCATTTTTTATCAAAACGACTAGACATTACTAAAATACTTTCATTGTCTTTAGTTAGATCGTTGATAGCAAAATAAATAAAGATTTCATCAATTTTTTGATGTATTTTACACCCAACACAAAAACTAACATATTCTCCAACTTCTGGAAAATCTATAATATTGCCATCTATATCTTTGAAACAAAAATATCTAATATCTGCACCAGAACTTGCTATTGGGGTCTTTTCCTCAAAGTAAACTTTTCCATGATATATTTCCTGTTCCTGGATAAATAAATCTGCTTCATATTTCCTTACTACTGAATCTGTTAAGCCATCTGCAATCATATTTCCTTTTGATAGATATACAGAATGATCGCATATACCTAAAATTGCTGCTACATTATGAGAAACTAAAACAAAAGATGAACCTTGACTCCGAATTTCGTTGAGTTTTCGGTTACATTTGGCTCTAAATTTTGCGTCTCCAACAGCCAATACTTCATCAATCAACAAAATATCTGGTTCGGTATGAATGGCACTAGCAAAGCCTAAGCGTGCAGCCATTCCAGAACTGTATGTTTGCACAGGAGAATCAATAGCCTCTCCGATCTCTGCAAATTCAACAACATCATCAAATCTCTCATCAATTTCTTTAGTGGATAACCCCAAGATTGACATATTGGCATAGATGTTTTCTCTTCCTGTGAGGATGGGATTAAAACCTGCGCCTAAAGCGATTAGAGGTGCAACTCTACCAGTTACTCTTACCGTACCGAGATCGGGTTTAATTAAACCTGCAATGATGCGTAACAGAGTTGATTTACCGCTACCATTTTTACCCACTAAGCCCAGTGCTTCGCCCTTTTTAAGTTGAAAATTGACATTATCTAAAGCCCAAAATTCTTTGGTTCTTAACTTATCGCTTTTTGCTCTAAATCCAGTTAATTCGCCAGCAATATCCTGTACTCCGTAAAATAGAGAACGTTTTAAATCGCGACAAAACTTTTTAGATACTCCTTCGACGGAGAGAACTACTTCACTATTGTCAGGAGAAGGTTCAATTACTTTTTCTGGGGTAAGATTAATCATTTTCTAGGAACTAATTCTTTCTACTATGTAAGGCATTGAGATGCGGTAAACAATCCAAGCAACTAGCAAACCAACTAAGCTGATACTACTGGCAATCCAAAAACCTATCGGATCGGAAATAATTCCCGTAGTGGCTAATTCTCGCGTGGTAACTAATAGAGGTGTCACGGGGTTAAACTTGATAATTACCCCAAATAAACCACCACCACTGGGTACGGGATAAACGACAGGAGTTAGAAATAGCCAGAAGCTAGTTGCTAAGGTGATAACTTGCGAAACATCCTGATATAAAGCTCCGATAGGTGCCAATATTAAACCAAAAAATGTTCCTAATGCTACCAAGTGAATTAAAGCTACGGGAGCTAAAATTACACTAGTACTCACAGGCATTTTGAACCAGATAAATATCAGGATAATCAAAATTAACTTGATGCCAAAATTAAAGAAGACTTCTCCCAGCTTGCTTAAAATCAGTGCTTCGCGGGGAAAATTAATTCTCGCTAACATGGCTTTTCCCGCAGTTACTCCTTGAATAGGTGCATTGAGAGCTTCGACAAAAGTTTGCCACAGCGTCATACTAAACATGACATAGGCGGGATAAGGTAAATCAGTCGTACCGATATTAACAATCCCGTTATTTTTTGCTAGGGTAAAACTTGCTGCTGTAACCACCGCAGGAATTATTGCCCAAAAGATACCTAAGAAAGATTGACGGTATTTAGCACTAATGTCTCTAACCAAGAGTCGCCAAGCTAATTCACGAGAAGCAAGTAGATCGCGCCACATGATTTTGACTAGCTGGATCGGATGTTTGATTTGACTTTCTGGAGAGTAGATATTCCAAGTTGCTTGACGGGAATGTCTGATACTGCGATTAATTTTTCTTTTTGTTAATTTATTCATCACATTGCCTCTGTTAGCAACTGGTTTTATCGACGGCGGAATTGTTGCATAATGCCACTGTTTTCTTGTTGATTCTCATTACCACTATTAGTAGGTTGATTGTAGTAGTGTGAGTAGTAAGAATAGGAATAGTAGTCTAAGTCTTTCTCCACAAAGTTAGCGACAAATCCAGCTAAATTAGAGTGATTGCCTTGCAAGATTTCCAGGGTATGGGAAATAGATTTCTGAGTCGCGCGTTCGATTCCTACTACAAATAAAACTGTATCCACAAGATGGATAATGCTTTGAGCATCTGCCATTATGCCAATAGGTGGTGTATCGATTAAAACATAGTCATAAGATTCTTCCCATTCTTTCAAAAGCTGAGCCATTTTTGGCGAATTTAAGATGGCGATGGGGTTCGGTACATTAGAACCTGCGGTCATAACATCTAGACCATCTACTATGTTCGGATTGACAATTTCTGACCAATGTTCATCAGAAACAATAGCTTCAGTTAAACCTTTTTCGTTAGACTGTTTCGTGAGTTTATGCATTTTAGGCTTACGCATATCTGCATCAACAATTAAAACTCGCGAGCCTAAATCGGTAAGAGCTAAACCCAGGTTATAAGCAGTAGTACTTTTTCCTTCAGAAGAAGTGGAAGAAGTTAAAACTAATGATTTAATTTTGCCTGATTGAGCCATCATATAGCCCAGGTTCATCGCAATAGCACGAAAAGCTTCCGTAAAAGAAGAGTAGCTATAATTGTAGCCTTTTGAGATATTAATTTCTGCTTCATTACTAAGAACTATACGAGGTTCTAAAACTTTAGGTACAGCACCCAATAAAGGTAGTTGAGTTATTTGTTTGACTTCGTCAATTAATTTAACTCTAGTATCTAACTGATGTAGTAGCCAGGCAGTTAAGATGCCAATAAAACCACCGCCAGCCAGAGCCAAAGCTAAACCTCTTTGGATATTAGGCGAAATTGGCTTATGGGGTAGATAAGGCTTGTCGAGAACTTTCCAAGGAGCAGTTTCTTGAGCAAGAGATATCTGCAATTCTTGTCGTCTTTTCAATAAATAGTCAAGTGATTCTGACTTAACTACTAACTGACGTTCTAATTCTGCATAAGCCTCTTGTAACTGAGGTACATCTTGAAAGCTATTTTCTACTTTAGCTTTGGCTTTGTCGGTTCCTCCTATCTGACTTTCGAGAATTGCTATTTCATGTTTGGCTGCCAGAAGTTGATTCCCTAGACTTGCGAGGATGTTACCTTGAGAGTTAACTTCTGAATTTTCCGTAGTTGATTCGCTTTCAGTTGCGTTAGTAATGCTAGTTGTGGTATTAGTATTATTGATAATTTCTGCTGAAGTCGCGATCGCTTTATCTAAGACAGCCTGAGAGACAGTATTTCCTAAGACTTGTGTAGCTCGCTCTCTCAACAATTCTTGAAGTTCTTGTCCTTTATCTTTAAGGTCTTGCATTATAGGGAAAGTATCCTTAAAGTTAGTGCTATTTAAAAGATACTGAGTTTCTAATCCACTTAGTTGAGTTGCTAACTTTCGATAAACCCCATCTTGACTTAAAACAGTAGATGCCAGGATAGTATCAGGCTCTTGACCTAGTTGTTGCAGTTGAAAATATAGTTCTTGATACTTGCTTTTAGCTCTCGCAAGAGCTATTTCTGTTGACCTGGAATCTTGTTCTAAAGATTGACGGAACTTACTGACATCAGAAGCATAAATATTGGGATCGACTAGATTATTTTCTTGGCGAAAACTGCGTATGTCATAGGCTACTTTATCTAAATCCAGTTGAGAATCTGGTAGTTGTTCATCGATAAAATCAATAGCATTAGCTGCTTGAGAACGCTGTTTATCTAAACTATATTGAACATAAACTTTACCCAGAGCATCTAATACTTCTTTGGCTCTTTGAGGAGAAGAATCAATAAAGGAAACCGTCAAAACGTCTGTAGGAATCTCGTTAACTTCCTGAGTATTAATAGATAGTTTACTAATAACCTCACCTACTGATAATCCTTTAAAAGTATTAGGATATTGAGCTATAGCTTGAGAAATTAGAGAGTTGCTTCTGAGTACTAAGATTTCTGTTGATAAATCTCTCAGACTAGAAAAGGCACTTCCTCTTGTCATATTACCAGGAACAATACGGGCAGATTCTTTAGTTTGAGGATTTTCTAGAAGAATAAAGGTTTCTGATTGGTATTTCGGTGTCTGCAACATAGTAGGAATAAAAATTCCTGCAAATACTGTTGTACCAACGATTAAAGCTGGTTTCCAGCGACGAAAAATTATTTGCTTAAGTTCAGATAAAGAAAAGCCTGTTTCTTGAGAAGGTAACTGAACAAATTCTGGATTATTTATGGGATTATTCATTCTAATTATTTAGAACTAAAGTTTTGGACGATCAAACAGTTGGGAAATTACTTAATGATAATTCTTTATATATTCAATAAAGTTTCAAACTCAAAAAATAGTTGATAGTTAAATATAAGTATTTAGTCAATAGTTTGCTTTAATATCTAGTTACTAAGCTTATATTATACAGATTATACGTAGGCTGCCTCAGTAAATTCACTCATTTATTTGTAGAGCCTACTAAGTAACAGAATTAATGATTTAAAAGCAGTAGTAAATATCAGTATTAATTAGTAAGCTAAAGGTTATAAAATATCTTGATTATGAGTTTTTGTGTTTTCATAAAAATGCTTTTTAAATAAATTAAAAATTAGCTTTAATAATATATTTAGTAACTCTTAACTTGATTACTTAGTCTCAAGTAACTAATTTAATCATTTTCTGGTTCATACTTAATTCTTGCCCAAAAAGTCTGCTGCCAAATAAATAATAAAATAAAAGCAGAAATCAATGCTCCGAGATTCCACTTAATACCCTGCTTGAGAAGAGTAAAACTTTTACTCGATCGTAAATTAGCAGCTTGAGATTTTAATGTATTTTGGTTTTCTGTGACGCTTTTTAAGATATCGGCTTTGAGTTGCTCTTCATTTACTGACTGTGGAATATTAACTTTGCTATTACTCTGTTTTTGCAAAACATTGCCAATTTGTTCTAGAGATTGTGCTGATTCTAGTTCTGTTTGAAACTTAGCTAAATTTTCAATACGACTACCAATTTGAAGGTTAACTTGAGCATTATTACTATAGTAAATACGGAAACCATTAATAATACTGAGGGGAAAGGTAATAAATAAAAAGATAGCAAAAATTAAACAGAACCAAGATATCCATCTCAGTAACAAATTTTCTATGGGGGTACGTTCTTCTCTTTCTCCACAAAAGACAAAAACCAGACCCAATAAAACAATGGGAATTCGCTCGACAATTGCTCCCACAGTTTTAAATTCCCAGACAGGATTCATCAATTGAGGTGGAATTAATAAACTAATATAGTCGATCGCAGCCATCACGATCAGTCCATAGCCAACTAAACGTAGAATAGCTAGAGAAAAAACTTGTTGCTCTTTAAAAAAACTAATCACAGGGGAAGTGGGGCTTTTAGTCATGAAATTAATTCCGTATATTTATGCAAATTTATAAACTGGGAAAACGGGGTTGCCACCATTCGTACCAATTTTGCCAAACTTGTTCGAGGATTCCCCTAGGTTGCAGAAAAGAAGAATTATCGTTGGGAATAGAAATCGTTACCCAAAGACAGCGACGATCGCGTATACTATCTTTACCCAACAGCCAATTCCCAAGCAACTTGAGATTTAACTGGCGTCGATCGAGATTTTGCGAAAACTGTTTTTGAGTTACCGTACTATTACCAGTAGGATTGAGACAACTACTCAGATAGGTGCGATCGCGATCGCTAAATATGCTATAGTAACCGTTATCTTGTTGTTCGATCTCTTGGGTTTTTAAACTTTCAGGAGTAATCTTAGTTTGCTCTACTAAAAGACTTTCTACATTACCCCTAGTATCGGTCAAATAATACACTTCAATATCTAATCGGGTATCGTTTTCTTGATATTGATAACGATTTGCCGATTGAATTACATCTTGACTTTTTTCAGAGTTCAATTTACTGACATTTATTGCTTGATTACCCCTATATTCCCAAAAAGGAAGGGGTATCTGTTCGGGAAAAGCAAAAGTAGCTACAGAATGATTTCCTGCATTAGGATTAATAACAGAATAAGTTGCTACAAGACTAATACCAATGGCTGTAGTAGTTAATAACCTGTGATGCCAAAGATTTTTTTTAATCATAATTAGCTGTTCGTTGTTGGTTGTTCGTTGCTACCTTTTCATCGCTAATAGCTTGCCGATCATTGATAACCGATAACTCACTAGGAACTACTAACTGGTTATTATTAACTGATGAGTTTGCTTTCTCTAGCATCCAATAAGCAAAGCCAGAAAAAATTACAACAGCCAAAGTAGAAAAAATCCCATCGCCACTTGAGCCATGCCAATAATCAAATTTAGCTGGCTGGGGAATTAGCAAAGTTAAAATACAAACTCGAATCACTCCTAGGGTAAATCCAATTGCTACCGAAACAGTAGGAATCAAAATTTTTTGCGATTTATTAAAAGGAAAGAAGCACACTAGCAATAGTGATAATTTCAGCATCAGGAGTATCATAGGAACTCCAGCGCAAGGATAATCCACAATCGCTTTAAATTGTCCTAATTCTGGTAATGCAAGGATGACTTGATTACCTTGGTTTGCCACATTAAACCCGACATAATAGAGAATGTAAGTAGCAAGCTTGGCATTTAACACCGTAATTTGAATTAAACCATCTATAAAATGCCCAATTACTCCTGTGGGGAAAAATAAAAACCAAGCAAAAAATATCTCTTTTTTGTATTGTCCAATACCTCGAATACCAGAGCTAATTAGTGCCAAACTAATAGCAGCAAAGAAAGGAATCAAAGGAATTAAAGTAGCCTCAAAACTAAAAAGGGTAGTACTTTTTATTAACAAAATAGTCAATAAAGACAAACCCACAAAAGAAGAAACCAGATCGCTGTTACAGACTAGAGAATCTTTCCGTCGCCACAGCAAGGCGCAAATTGCACTATAAAATAACAGGTCAGTTGTTAAGCTATCTATATCTCCTGTTGTTTTCCAGAGAAGATTAAAGTAAAAAATTCCCAGGCTTACAACACTGATAGCTGCCCAGGTTTTTTTGTCCATTGGAGATCGAGAAATATTCATTGCTTATTACTTTTAAGATGCTATCAAATTACCGATTTTTTGCTGTCAGTATTTATACGTATTTTTCCTTAAATATAAGTAATTGACTAGAGCAAATACGGATGACGATTAATAGGATTTTTGCGTATCAATAGCTATTTAAACAATATTTTTTACGAGTATTTATTATTGTTTATTTGTTTATTGGCTTTGAGCGCAAGCCTAATTAGGAATTGTTTGTTACTTTTTTTATAACTTATTTTATCGGCATTATGGCATTCTGTATCCTTACGATCTAGACTTTCCATCTATTAATTAACAAGCTTAAGCTATTTATTGCTTTTTTTCTTAATAATAATTATTTTTTTATAATATCTATTCTTAATAGAAATTATACTTAGCTACTTAATATGTATTCAATCAACTATTTACGTAAATATTCTGAAATTTTTACTTTTTGGTTGAGGCTTATAAAAATCTAGAGTATAACAGCAACAGTGCTACTGGATTTAAGGATAGCTACTTAAGAAAATTAACTCAACTACTTACAAAAGTTAAGTTGATACTTCTGTAGCCTATTGACCTTTTTCTGTAGTCTTACCTTAGTAAATGTTTTATTTGTATTGTACTAAAGTAAACTAATGCGTATAGTAAATTTGATCTGTTTAAGTGCTATTTTATTACCTTTGACTGAACTATCAGTAGAAGCTCGCACTATTGAAACTACAGCAGACAATATTAAAAATCAAAATCTCTCGGTTCGTAAAGCTGACTTTATCGAACAAAATCAGTGGACAACAAAAGCAAGTTCTCTCTTAGCACAAGCAGAAAACGAGGCTTCTGATAGACCTCAAGACATCGCCAATGGTTCGTGGTCAAACTCTGATGAAGAAGAAGAACCTACAGAGACTTTATTTCAATTGCAACAAATTGGTCGTCGTGACTTTGCTCCTAATAGAGGCGCACCTGGCTTTACTATGGCAAATCCTTATGGGTTTGGTGCTGATGGCGGTAATGCTTATGTAGGTATTGGTTTTACCCCCAATAGTCGCAATGGAGCGGGTTTCGATCAGGATGATCCTGATGGGGTTATTGGCTTTGGTATTGGTGTTGGCAACGCCAGAAAAGCGGTTGGCTTTGAACTCAATTATACCATGGCTGGTTTTGGTGAAAATCGTGATTTTGGTACAGGTGGTTTTAGTGCCAAACTTCATCGTACTATTTCTACTGGCTGGGGAATTGCTGCTGGCTGGAATGGATTTTTAAATATTGGCGATGAAAATGACTTCCAAGATTCTCTTTATCTAGCGACAACTAAAATCTTTTCTACTAGAGAAAATCTCAATTCTGCTTTTAGTCGAGTCGCTTTGACTGTAGGAGCTGGCAATGGACAGTTTCGTACGGAACAAGCAATTGAAGATGATGAAGAAGGATTTAATGTTTTTGGTAGTTTAGCTTTTAGAATTGCTAGACCTGTCAGTGGCATTATCGAATGGACAGGACAAGACTTAGCCGTAGGTACTTCGATCTCTCCTTTTAAAACTGTACCCGTCACTTTCAACTTAGGCTTAAGAGATATTACTGGCGCAGGAGATGGCGCACGTTTTGTTTTAGGAGTCGGCGCAGGATTTTAACTGTATATAGATTAGGTGCAAAAATTAATTATGTTTACGAGCAATAAATGGTTTTTAGCTGGTTTGGTGATTATTGCAGGAGAAATAGCTGCTATTAATCCTAGTAATGCTAATGGTTTTAATCACGATACAACATCAATCCCGACTAATCAGTCTTTAGTCGATACGAGTGTTCCTAGTAATGGCATTAATGGCAGTTTAGATTCTGATACAGGTGTCTTGACAGTAGAAGGATTAGGTAGCACCATTACTCTTTCTCCCGATATCATTCAATCTATTCAAGATATAAGTGGTGTTTCTGGTGGTGAAACCATAACAGGAAATGCCGATACTTTGAGTTCTGATAGCTCTAATACAGTTACAATTTGTTTTTCTGACCCTTGTGTTCCTTCTGGAGAGGGTACTAGGGCTATTAGCTTGAATGATTTAGCCGAATTGATCGAAAATGACCTGCAAAATTCTTTAAATGAACTGGCAGCAGCAGAAGCAGTAGAACAAAGAGCTAGTAATCAGCCTAGAAAATTTGTCAGAAGAAGATCGGCCAATTGTGTCAATCCTGCAATTCAAGCTCGTCAAACTGTGGAGAAAAAGCTTGAAGAATCACAAAAATTTGTGGAGCAGGTGGATCAATTAAACCCAGAAAACAGCATTTGGTAACATCACAAGCTTTGCGGAGAATTAATAAAAATGAAGTTAAATCAGCAAATGATCGATTACTTGACCAGGTTGCAGCCAAAAAAATTATCTAAACTAGCTTTGGTTAGTATTTCCCTCGGCACAATAGGATTTCTCAACGTGTTGAGTCAATCAGCAACCGCCAATGATTATATCGGAAACAAAGGAATTCAATTTCAAGAAAATACCACTATTGAATTTGAATTTATTCAATCTCATGGTGCGTATCAATCTACTTTTGGGATAATTGATTTAGATTCTTGTCAAAATGGTGTGGGAGGAGAAATTATTTTTGAATCTTGTGCCAAAACTCCTTTGCTAGCAGAAACTAAGCCATCTGATATTTATGAAACGGTAAGTCGCCGTTCTACCTATGAAGATAATTTGAGTGGTTCTAACTACGATTTTGTCGGAACACCAGGTAATGCTGTACCTCAACCGATGGTAGAATTTACCTTTAAAACAGGTAAAAGATATGCCTTTTATTTAGAGTCCTACTATGAAGGCAAATTTGCAGGAGTAGTTTACTCCGTAGACTTTTTTAATAATCAAAGCAACAGACAAGCTTTGTTTAACGAAGAAATTCCTACTAAATTAGCTACCAGAAGAAATATCCCTAATTCAGAAATTAATCAGTTTGAATCTTTAGTAGAAGGTGGGCTGTTATTACGTTTTGATGATACAGGTTCAACTTTAGTTAAAGATGGCTATCAAGATGTTGATTTTGATGACTTTGTAGTGGGCATTGGGGGCTATGAGAATTGTATTTATCCTGAGTCGCAATCTCTAAATCAGGAATAATACCGCCATCATTTTGTATTTGAGCAAGTAAAGATGATGATAGCTCTAAAACATTATGCTCTACAGCAATTAAAGATACTTGACTTCTACCAGCAGCATTATTACTAAGTTGCCATTTAAAGGTGCTTAAGACATCCCATTGCAATCGCTCCTGATTGAGATGACTATTTTTAACTCCTACTAAATGAGTCACAAATTCAATAGTTTCTCCTAGTTGCAGACGATAATCAGAAGGATGATCTTCAAAGGTTAAAGTAAATTTTTGCTTAATTTTGGGATGTTGATAATAGTGACGAGAACTGCAATTTTCGCACTTTTCAATATCCCAATAAAAAGGTTGACGATCTGCTGCTTCGTATTGATAGCCACCTGGAGGTGGGTCGTTATAAGGAAGAGATAATAAATTTCCCTGATAATCTGCAATGCCATAAGGGTCTTGTTCTACATAATTTACCCAATTAAAACTTTTATAACCCGTAGCTGCTGCTAAATCATCTAATTCTATAGCCTGTTGTTGCGTATTTTGAGGCACAAATTGAGCAACAATCCCTGAGCCTTCAATCTTAACATTCAGATGCTCGGAAAAATTGAATTTTTGCAAAATATCGGATTTTTGATTGAGTTTTGAACTATCAATAGCAGTACATTCTCGCTTAGTTGGGTCATTATTTGCGGAAAATGCCGAAACCAGATTGTTAGAAGATAAAGTAATAACGCTTAGAGCAGTAAGACCACTAAGTAAAAGTTTTCTATACATCAATCTAAAATTGATTTAATTTTAAAAGTTTGCTTATTAGTTATCTTATTACGTAATTACTCGTAGGTTATTTTACAGGGATAAAAAACATGGCATCTTTATAAAATCCTTAATCTAGTTTGACTTGTTGATTTAGATTTAGTGATTGATAAGGAATTGAAGGAATCAGATAAAATACGTAAATTTAGCTACTTATATTCAGTAATATTTTATTTTACTCAGTAGAAACTATTAGCCAAAAAAAATACCCAAAAAATCATAATCGCGATCGATACTACGTGATTTTTGGGAACTATAAGACAGTAAAAACTCAGTTTCCAGTCGTATCTATAGGTAAAGTTAACAGTGTTTAAATTATCCGATGTGTGGGCAACTCAAATTAAAAATGTTTATATCGATACAACTATTCAAGATAAAGATTTACAAATAGCAAAAGAGTATGACTTTCGTTTATCGATAATTACGCAATTTTATCCACCTGATTACGCTGCGACGGGTCAATTAATTCAAGAATTAGCTACGCAATTAGAGGATAATAATATCGAGGTAAATGTCTTTACTGGACAACCAGGATACGCTTTTAGCGAAGAAAATGCTCCCCCTAAAGAAAAAGTCAAAGGAGTGACTATTAAAAGATCCCGTGCTTCTCGGATGTGGTCGGGAAGAATTACTGGTAAAGCGATTAATGGAATCATCTTTTGTTTGAGAACAGCCTTACATATCGTGCGTCATCGCAAAAGAAATGATGTCTTACTAATTACTACTGCACCTCCTTTTCTTTCTGTAGTTGGTTATTTAACTAATCTCTTTTTTGGAGTATCTTATGTCTGTTTGGTTTACGATCTCTATCCTGATGTGGCGACAGAGTTTGGCTTAATTAGTGACAATCATCCTATCGCCAAATTTTGGAACTGGGTTAATGGGAAGGTGTGGCGCAGAGCTAAAAGCATTATCGTGCTTAGTGAAACCATGAAAAATCGTATTACCGCTAAACACCCTGACACAGATTCTAAAATTGCCATTATTCACAATTGGGCTAATGCAGACTGGATTAAACCTCTAGCCAAACAACAAAACTGGTTTGCTTGCGAACATGGAATCGATCGCAAATTTACTGTACTTTACTCTGGTAATTTGGGGCGTTGTCATGATGTCGATACTATTTTAGGCACAATTAAACTACTCAAAAATGAGCCGATCCAGTTTGTCTTTATTGGTGCTGGCGCAAAACATGATATCTGTCGTCAAACTGTTGCAGATTGGGGTTTTGATAACTGTAGTTTTTTACCCTATCAAGACCGCAAAAATCTCCCCTATTCTCTAACAGCTTGTGATTTGGCTTTAGTCAGTATCGCCCCAGGTATGGAAGGAATCGTCGCTCCTAGTAAACTCTATGGCGTAATGGCAGCAGGAAGAGCGATCGCAGCTATCTGTGAACCTCATTCTTATTTGAGAGAATTACTCGCCGAAGCTGGCTGTGGCGGTTGTTTTAATAACCAAGATAGTTACGGTTTAGCTAATTTTATTCGTTATTTAGCGGACAATCCTCATCTATCTGTAGATATGGGTGCTTCTGGTCGCCAATATTTAGAAACTAACTTTACTCCTCAAATTATTGCTCAAAAATACCATCAAGTATTAAATCCTAATGCATCAGAAGTTAAAAGTCATGCAGTTAGCAATCAGGAGTTAGAAATCAGTAGTTAAGATTTTTAACAACAATTAATACCATTGCTCTTGGTACGTGCAGAAATAAACCAACATCTCTAATACCAATTAGAAGAAAGAATGCAACAGTCGATCACTACTTTCGATATACAAGGGTGAGCATCGCCCACCCTTTCTTTAGATTGAATTTATGTGTAGCTTTCCATTTATCAAATTGAGATAAGAATAGTTTTTTAAGTTAGAGCGATCGCTTTTTACAACCGTCAATAAATTTGTAAGATAAAAAAAGGAAACAATAGCACAAAGTAGAAAGACTTAAAAAATGCAAATCGAGCATTTTGAAAATATAGATTGCTACTATAAAACTGTAAAAGATTATTTGCTACAGCAAGAAGCCACTCACTGTTGGATGTTGGGAATAGGTTCGAGAAAACATTTTACTCAGCAGCCTTATTTAGCTGTAGTAACAGAAAACAATACAGTTTTAGCTACTGCCATCAAAACTCCGCCTCCTGATGAGTTAGTGTTATCAAAATCTGGATCGGAAAATGCGATCGCTATTATTGCCAGAGATTTGGTTTCTCGCGGGGAATCTTTACCAGGTGTTATTGCACCCAAACCCGAAGCACTCACTTTTGCTCAAATGTGGCAATCTTTGACAGGAAAATCTTATCGATTGGGTTTGGCACAGCGTATTTATCAATTAGAAGTTGTGAACCCAGTCAATAAAACTAATGGTTATCTGCGTCTAGCTACTAAAAGCGATCGTGCAACGCCTCACTTCGTGAGATCGCCCTTTATTAATTAGTTGGATAAAAACTTTTGCCGAAGAAGCATTAGGCGAAAATGAACCAGAACAACACTATCAAGAAAATTGCGATCGTCGTCTCAGCCAAAATAGTTTGTATATTTGGCAAAATGATGTTCCTGTATCGATGGCAGGTGTGAGCGGAGCAACTCCTAACGGAATTAGAATCAATGCTGTGTATACTCCTCCAGAATATCGGAGAAAAGGTTATGCAAAGTCTTGTGTTGCCACTTTGAGTAAGTCCTTGTTGGATAAAGGATTTAAATATTGTTTTTTATTTACCGATTTAGCCAATCCCACATCAAATAGAATCTATAAAAAGATTGGTTATGAACCTGTATGTGATTTTAGCGATTATTGGTTTGAAAACTAACCTCAAAATAGAACTATAACACTACGGGACAACATTAGGACGTTTTCTCTTGCCTCTTGCCTCTTCCCTTTGAACAAATCCCTAATGTCTTAAACTAAAAACGTATTGCTATATAATAATCCTAAATGATTTTAAAATCGCTATAGGCTATTAGTTACAAGCAAGCAAATGTGGGGGCAATTTTATCCACTACGTAGTCTTATTCCACTATGCTAGAAGTGGAGGAATTAAACAAAGCTTAGAGCTTATAGCTGGTTAAATTGATGATAGAGACAATAGAGAAAAACACACATCTCGATATTTACTTCGCTGCGGTTGGAGATGTTCATGGTCATATTTATAAGATGCTAGGACTGTTACAAAAGTGGGAAGCAAAACATCAGCAAAAACTAGATTTTGTTTTACAAGTAGGCGATTTTGAACCTCATCGTCATGAAGAAGATCTAGTAACAATGGATGCTCCAACTAAGTATAAAAAGTTAGGAGATTTTGCCAATTTTTATCATAATCAGGCTCGTTTTACTTATCCTTTATATTTTATTGGTGGCAACCATGAACCCTATGGATTTTTAGACTATTTTCCTCAAGGTCAAGAGATAGCTCCTAATTTTAATTATTTAGGAAGAGTTAATCAAATTAAGGTATGTGATTTAAAAATTGTGGGAGTTTCGGGAATATATAAACCAGAATTATTTTCTTATCGCCCGTCAATAAAAGCTATCAAATCTTATTCTAATAAAAAATATATTGGCTTTACCGAAGTAGAAATTGAACAAGCACTTAATTATCAAGATACAGATATTTTAATTATGCATGAATGGGCTACTGATATCTTAAAAAAAGAAGACTTAGATAAACTGCAACAAAGATACTCTAATGCTCGATACGAGCAAATTGGCAATGAATACGCTCGATTATTAATTGAAGCTTTACAACCAAAATTAGTTTTATTTGGTCATATGCATCTTAAATATCGTTCCTCTATGCAAGTTGCTTCAGATAAGATCGGTAATATTTGTTGTTTGGCTAACGTACAACAAGGACAAGATGCTCTTGCTGTATTTAAGAAAACCTCCCAAGGTAAAATCATAGAAGTTACTGAACAAAATATTGAATGATTTATCATAATCCTACTGCTGCTTATATTCATATTCCTTTTTGTCGTCGTCGTTGTTATTATTGCGATTTTGCGATTTCCGTAGTAGGAGATGCTCCCTTACAGAATAGTTCGACAATGGTAGCAGATTATGTAGATCATCTCTGCCAAGAAATTAAACTAACAGCTATTAAAAATGAGCCGTTACAAACTATCTTTTTTGGTGGAGGAACACCATCTTTATTACCAGTAGATAAATTAGCAACAATTTTAACTACCATAAAACAATATTTGGGTATTGCCTCTAATGCGGAAATCTCTTTAGAAATTGATCCTGGAACATTTGATAAAAAACAGCTACAAGAATATTTAAGTTTGGGTATTAATCGTGTTAGCTTAGGAGTCCAGACTTTCGATAGCAAACTACTAGAAATTTGTGGAAGAACCCATAATGTTAAAGATATTTTTACTGCGATCGATTTAATTAAACAAGCTAATATTAAAAACTTTAGTATAGACCTAATTACAGGTTTACCCCATCAAACTATAGAACATTGTCAACACTCTTTAGAAACTGCAATTAAAATTGCACCGCCTCATATATCTTGTTACGATTTAGTACTTGAGCCTGTAACTGCTTTTGGAAAACAATATCAACCAGGAGAAACTCCGCTACCCACAGATGAAACCACAAGAAAAATGTATCAGCTAACCCAACAATTGCTGACACAACAAGGATATCAACATTACGAAATATCTAATTATGCTCAAACAGGATATCAATGTCGTCACAATAGAATTTATTGGGAAAATAAGTATTACTATGGATTTGGCATGAGTGCAGCTAGTTATTTCAACGATCTAAGATTTAATCGTCCTGGCACTCGCAAAACCTATTATGATTGGGTACAAAAAGGAGCAATTATTAATGTTCCAAACCTTACTAAAAATGATTATTTATTAGAAACTCTGATGTTAGGCTTACGCTTAGTAGAAGGTGTCAGTTTATCCCAAATAGCAAAAAATTTTGGAGAACAAACTAAAGCCAATATTTTAACTTGCTTAAAACCCTATTCAGAGCAAAATCTAGTAGTCCTTGAAAATCAAAAAGGAGAAACTAGGCTTAAATTAATCGACCCTGAAGGCTTTTTAATTTCTAATACAATTTTAGCTACTCTTTTTGAAAAGTTAGAAGTATAAAACAGTTATCAAATATGTATTTTTAGATATTGCTGACATGAGAAAATCAGCGATCGCCAAGAGTAACAATACCTGCTTTAATTAATCGCAACACAGTAATTTTCCCTGATTCAAGTTGCCGTTAATCAACCCCTAAACTAACATTATCAACCTCGACAACAACACCATTTCCTTCATTAGCCCATCCTGCAAGCCTGACCAAAATTGTGTAGTCACCATCTTCAGGAGCTACAATCTGAAAATTTTTGGACAGCAAACCA
>NZ_LR213775.1:3746-60222 GCF_900659865.1 Hyella patelloides LEGE 07179 | reverse complement strand
TAACGACTCAAAAAATTACGGAGTAATGCGACTGATAGTCCAGCAGTTTTTCCTACTTGCTGCAAAGTACTGCTAAATCCTTGATTCATTGCTCTCCAAGATTGTCCATCAACAACAACTTCTTTAGTGGGATAATTACGCCACACTTCTAGTAACGAGATTTTGTTATCGCCACTTGCCGATCCAATCAAAGCACCCCTCAAAGCTTCTCTATTTCCTTGAGAAGCTCCTGAATTAACAATATTACTCGCTCGATCTAAAATGTATCCCCCTATAGAACTATTGAGTAAACTAGAAGCGGTTACCGCATCCATAGGAATTTCTTGTATTAGCAATAGGCGAATAACTTCTGGCTTATGACCTGTAAACTTGAACAGAAAGTCTAAAGAAGGAGATATTTCTCCAGTCTGAGCAAAAACTTCTAACTCCTCCAAAGAGATTGATTGACCTACAATTCCATGGTTAAATTTAATTTTCTCGGCTGCGTTTACGGATTCAATGGGAGCAATAGCGATGGTCATTGCGATCGCAAAAGAGCTAACTCCTAACAAATATTGCTTAAACCTCAAACCCCACATTGCTCAATCTTCCTACTAAATTTAGACGTTCTGAGTTTATTTACGATGCTGATTACGAAAAAATGCGACTCATTTGGTGACTGATAAGGTGATGACTGAATCAGGTTTGAATTTTTCAATTAATATATGTATACTGTAAATGTTGAATAAAAAATCATTAAAATAAGTTGAGCAGCATTATGGATCGACACTACGTATTAAAGATTAACCCTCAAGCCAACCACGAATGGGATCGTTGCGTTTTAAGAAACCCCATTACAGGAGAACATCCCGATCTGAAAAATGCGATCGCCAAAGCAGTTCAAAATCAACCAGGCTCTTACCTCATCAAAGTAAGTATTAATGTCGAAATTTTAGAACAAACCATTCCTCACAATCCCCCCACCACAATTAAACCAGTTCAAAAAACCTCAGCAAAACTCCTGACCATAACCAACTAAAAAATCAACCAATACTTCTTCTCTTTTCCTTCTAACTCAGTGAATCGGTAACTCGGTGAATCGGTGAATCCAAAGTGTGGCACTTTTCCAGTTGTTTAGCGTCTCAATCTGTTACAGTCAAACAAAAGTAAATTATATTTACGAGCGATTCTACAGATTAAAAATCTGCTAAGAAACGTTCCAGTCTTACGCTTACTTAAGCTATTTAAGTCTATGTTTAAATTACGTCCATCTCTTAAAAAGATTTTTACAACTTTAGGCGTTACTAGTTGCTTAGTCGCTAGTGTTCCTATCATAACTGCTGCTCAAGGAGGTTCTGGTTTAACGATTTTTAGCGGTGTTGACCGAGAAAATATTCTTAACTATTACCTTGATTTTCATGGACAAAGAAATAGTCGCGATCGCTATCGCTTGAGAATTCCTGGTAAAAAACTGATGCAGGGAGCATCAAAATTTTACATTTTTTATCCAGATTACTACGACGGTACATTTAAAGAAGACAGAATCGAAGTCAGAATTAATGGTGAACCCTTAGCCCTTAGAGAAGTGATTTGGGATCGAGAAAATTATTTAATTGAAATCGAGCTTGAAGAACCCTTAAAAGAAAGCAAAAAAGTAGAATTGGTATTTTCAGGAGTCAAAAATCCTGATGTTGGTACTTATTACTTCCGTGGTGAAGTACTTCCCGCCCTTGATGTACCCATTCGTCAATACATTGGCACTTGGATAATTAGCATCAATCCATAAGGTTATAGTAAGATTAGAGATTGTGACTTTTTAGAGCTAAAATCAAAAATTTTTAGGAGGGCAAAATAAGTGACAAAACGTACTTTGGGCGGAACAAACCGCAAACAAAAAAGAACATCAGGTTTTCGCGCTCGGATGCGTAGCCACACGGGTAGGAGAGTAATTCGCTCTCGTCGTAAAAAAGGTCGTCATCGTTTGGCTGTTTAAAAGCAGTCTTGCTAACTAATTAGTGTGGGATTGCCCAGTATCCATCGTCTAAAACATTGGCGAGAATTTCGTGCTGTTTATCAAAAAGGAATGCGTCGTTACGGTTCTTGTTTGATACTAAGAGCTTTGTTGATTTCCAAAACAGTCGCGCAATCCCATAATTCTCCAACTCGTATTGGTATTTCTATTAGCACTAAGGTAAGCAAAAAAGCTGTTCAACGAAACCTTATTAAACGCCGAATTAGGTCGGCTTTTCAAGAGTTACTGCCAAGGATCGATAGTGGCTGGTACATTGTCATCGTAGTAAAAAATCAAGCAATTGAATGCAAATATGGAGATTTTTTGCGAGAATTAGAGCAACTATTAATAGAATCAAACATTATCAATGGGTATTAAAGAAGAAGTTTATTACGAAGGTGGGCCTCACGTCGGAGACTTAATATTAAATATATTGTTGGGTTTCTTTGTGATTACAATTCCTCTCACAGTGGGAGCAATTGTACGTGCTTTATGGCTACGCTATCGCATTACAGATCGCCGAATTTCGATCACTGGTGGTTGGATGGGTAGAGAACGTACAGACATTATTTATAATGAAATCGTTAAAGTAGTAAATGTTCCTAGAGGTATTGGCTTATGGGGTGACTTGGTAGTAACCTTAAAAGATAGAAGTCGTCTTGAATTAAGGGCTGTACCTAGATTTAGAGAAATTGCTGATTACATAGCTGAAAGATCGGCAGCTAAAACAGGTAAACCTAAAGATAAGATCGCTCAATAAGTTATTCGACTGTAGTAGAAATTAATTTTTTTGGTAGGGAAAACCCTTCTACTATCAAGAACAGCGATCGGCTACACTAGACTGAGAAAATTTACCGCGCAAAGGCTGGATGGATTAAAGAATGGATTTTGGTATTGGCTTTATTTCAAACAACATAATGTTGCCAATCCTGGACTTTTTTTACGGGATTGTACCTAGTTATGGCTTGGCAATTATCGCTCTGACGCTGGTAATTCGCTTTGCAGTATTTCCCCTAAGTGCGGGACAGATTCGCAATATGCGTAAGATGCGGATTGTGCAGCCTCTAATGAAGGAGCGACAAGAAGCAATTAAGCAACGCTATCAGAATGAACCGAAAAAGCAACAAGAAGAGATGGCGAAGCTGATGCAAGAATTTGGTAATCCTCTTGCGGGTTGTTTACCACTGCTCTTGCAAATGCCTATTTTATTTGCTTTGTTTGCTACTTTACGTGGGTCACCATTTACTGACACCCCTTACACTGTAGATTTGCAAATTTTTCCTAGAGAGCAAATTGAACGAATTCAACCCCAGCCTTTCGCCACCAAAGCTCAAAATATTTATCTTGATGATGGCTTTCACGATAAAATTGAAGCTCTGCTTCCAGGAGGCAATAAGCTAGCTGTTGGAGAAACAACTCGCATTGAATTACAGACTCCTGAAGGAAAACCTTTTGACAATTTGTTAAAAGAGTACTCAGAAAAAGATCTTGTTCCTCAATGGGAAGTAACCAAAGGTTCAGAAAGACTTAATATCAAAGAAGATGGTACTATCGAAGCCTTAGAACCTGGAGATGCCACTGTGCAAGTGGCAATCCATGGGATTGCAGCCGATAAAGGATTTTTATTTATTAAAGCTCTAGGTCAAGTCGGTGTTACGGATGAGGATGGTAACATAAACTTTGATATTCTGTTTCTGGTTCTGTTATTTGGCATTAGTATCTACGTTAATCAGCAAATGAGCGGTAGTGGAAACTCCAAGAGCGACGATCCTGGTGCTCAACAACAGCAAGCTATTAGCAAAATAACTCCCGTTCTTTTTAGTGGAATGTTTTTATTCTTTCCTCTTCCTGCGGGAGTTTTAATGTATATCGTAGTTGCTAGTTTATTCCAAATGGGTCAGACTTGGTTCTTAATGCAGGAAGAACTACCAGAAAACTTGCAGAAAATTATTGCAGAACAAGAAAAAGCCGATAAAAATCGAGAATCGCTTCCCTTTGAACGCAAACGTTCTAAAAAGAAAGAAAAAACTTCTGGTTAAGCAACCATTATGGAAGATCGAATAGAGCGCGGAAAGCAGTGGTTGGAAAACTTGTTAACGTTAATGGGAATGCCAACTACTGCGACTTCAGAAGGATTTGCCACCATTACTGAAGATCGAGAATCTTGTTGGTTAAATATTGGTATCGATCATCTAACTTCCGAACAAATCCAGCTTTTGATTGGAGAAAGAGGTAAAAATATAGATGCAATTCAGTATTTAGCCAACACATTATTAAATTTGCTTCAAAGTTCTGAAAGTCAAGGCTCTTACACTATTGAATTAGATGGTTATCGCGTAACACGGTATCAAGAGCTATTAGAAATTGCTGATACCGCCGCAGCCCAGGTAAGAGATACAGGACAAGAAATTGAAGTTCCCGATTTATCTTCCGCAGAAAGAAAACAAATCCATTCTTTTTTGCAAAATTCGACAGATTTGGTTACAGAAAGTCGTGGTCAAGAGCCAGATCGCAAACTGGTAGTTAAATTACGTTAGTAGATGATTGGGAGGAGCATCAAAAGATGCTCGTTCGTGCTAGAGAGCAAAACTCATTCATTCTTGGCTGAAGAAGTTTAATAAGCCTGCGTCAGATGTGGCGTACAAGCTGTTGAGGAAATCTCAACAGTGTGATTGGGTAAGCAAAGGGTTCACCATAATCCCTCAAGCTCTCGCATACAGACACTTTGTAAGAAGTCAGACCTCGCGTCCCCCATCTAAAAAGCTTGCCATCAAGTAGGATAATACCTTCTGAAGGTATAAGCGTCCGACTTAAACTTCCCTTGGAGACCTCGCGCATTCGCGGAATTACCGAATGCTGACCTAGCAAGGAAACGTCCTCCAAGACAACCTTGTGAAGAGTTCTGAACGCTTCGGAGTCGCATCGCTGTTCACCTTACTTGTTGAGCAACGATTTAAGCATGATTATTGTAAGTACTTTAATACTGGACGCTATTTTCAAAATCGAATCTGTCTTGCAAACATAAATTAGAAATTCAAATTAATTATTCTTTCCTTTGACCTAACTTCTGAAAGAAGTTTATTTAACGATGGAAGCCCTATATATTCCACAACTGCTAAAAGCACCCCGTAGTACCAGAGAAATTACTTTAGACGATCCGATTTCTGGTTTAGAGACTTTAACCCCTATTAGAGGAATTTTGGTCGTCAGACATGGGGGGAATTTTTTAGAAATCTCAGTAAAAGCAGAAACTATTGTAACTCTTATTTGCGATCGCTGTTTACAAAACTACAATTATCGTATCGCAATTGACACCTCAGAATTAATCTGGTTGGAAGCAGTCGCTCCCGATTTAGATCGCCTTCCATTAGAGCGAGAAGTGTCCTTAGAGGACTTATCAGAAACTTTACCTCCTAATGGTCATTTTGAATCAGAACAATGGCTATATGAGCAATTTTCGCTGGCTATGCCTTTACGTAGATTGTGTGGTGAAAATTGCCAGGGTGCAGCTAAAACTACATCAGAAAATGAACATCAAATTGATAGTCGCTGGGCTTCTTTAGCATCATTGAAAGAGCAGTTATCCCAAAATCAGGATTAAGTTTTTATAAAAAATAAAATTGTTACTATAGTTACTGGTGTTAGGAGACTTGATAAATAACAGTTGATAGCAAAGAGTTTTTGGAAACAAACAATGACTGCTAGGCAAAATACTATAAATTTCGTATACAAAAAGAATTTTTTATTGGAACTTTTAATGAAATTTGCATAAACTTTTTGTGTAATGTTTGTCAAGAACGTAAATCACAATCAAAAAGCTTTTTAAAAGTTATAAGAGAACTAGCTTAATTAATAAGAACCTAGTTGTCAGCATGAAGTATTTGCTTAATTCTATCACTACAGCAATAGTCGTTAGCTGTATAGGAATGGATTTATCTCCAGCTATTGCAATAGGGATTTATACTCAACAAACAATCTCAAATACTTTCCAAAATAGTAATCATTACGCTTACAAAAGTAACTCTAACTTATTAGATGTATTAGATAATTACGAGCGAAATATTTCTTGTATCACTTCTAATCTAGAATTTAGTTCTTTTAGCGAGCGCGCAGTATTGCCGAAGGCAAACCGCCATCAGATATTAGTTCATAAAGGAATCGCCTTACAAAAGCTAAAAAAGTATCAAGAATCTATTGTTTGTTTGGATCGAGCTTTATCTCTGCAACCCCAATCAGAACAAGCTTGGTATCGTCGCGGAGTAGCTCTCAGCCATCTCCAAGATTATAGTCAGGCATTTTTCTCTTACAATCAAGCATTACAAATAAACCCTGATGATTACACAGCTTGGTACAATCAGGCAATAACTCTCGAAAAATTAGGCGTTTATGGTGAAGCGATTTCTGCTTACGAACAAGCGATTAATTTGAATCCAGAACTTTATCTAGCTTGGTACAATCGCGGTAAAATTTTGACCAGGTTGGGTAGATACGAAAAAGCTTCCGTAGCTTACGAAAAAGCGATCGCTATTAAACCTGATTATGAACTAGCTTGGTACAGTAAAGCCCATTTATTAGAAAAACAAGGTAAAACTGAAGAAGCTTTAGCAGTGTATCAAAGACTTTTACAAATAGATGATCAACAGTATCGAGCTTGGTACAATCAGGGCAATATATTTTTCCGACTAAAACAATATCATCAAGCTCTGGCATCCTATCAACAAGCAATTTCTTTACAACCAGAATACTATCAAGCATGGAACAATCAAGGAGCAACTTTAGAAGCTTTAGAACACAAGAAAAAAGCTTTGGAAGCTTACACTGAAGCCCTACAAGTCAATCCTCGCTATCAAAAAGCATTAAACAATCGTCGTCGCATCTTGCAACTATTACATCCTTAAAAGGCAAGGTACAATAAAATACTTATGAGTCGTATTTAATTTTTCTTGATAGGAGTCCCTGAATTAATGGCAACCATCAGATTGATGCACGCTAAATTACATCGTGTTACTGTGACTGAAGCCAATGTTAATTATGTCGGTAGCATTACTATCGATAGTGACTTAATGGACAAAGTAGGGCTATTACCTTTAGAAGAAGTAGATGTGATTAACCTCGATAATGGTAAGCGTTGGTCTACATACACCCTACCAGGAAAAGCAGGGAGTGGTCACATTTGCCCTAATGGGGGTGCTGCTTTATTGTGTAAACCAGGAGATTTACTGATTATTATTGCATATCAAGAATGCGATCGCTCATTTGTACTAAAGCAAGGACATCAAGCAAAAGTTTTAGTAGCAGATAAAAATAATCGTTGTGATGAATTTATTTACCAAGATTTAATTCCCAAAGATCATGGCTTGGAGTTTTCTTGTTCATAAAATACTTTTGTGAGTATCCAGATATTACATCCCAGTGGTCTATTTTATTAGTTTTGATAGGTTGAGATTGGGTTTGGGGGTTTAGGGAAAATGTTTAGAGGTCAAAACTTAATTGGTTTAGTATTAGCCTCGTATAGCAAATTTAATACTAATTTAAGAAACCTCTTTATTAACCGCCAGTGAGAAAACCCCGTACCCTTGAAGTTGGTTTCTCCCCTTCGTAATTCACTCATTCATATTTTTATATGTAGCAACAGAAGAAGGAGAAATCCGATTTAGATAGCGGAAAATCCAATATTTTAGTACCGTATCTAAAATGACAGGGAAAGTAGCAATAAATAGAAAATTAAAATCATGATTTTCTGGTAAACCAAGATGTCGCGAAATCCCTTCTAAAATTACTTCCCAACCGTGGGGAGAGTGATAGCCCACAAACATATCTGTCAGCAAAATAATTAAAAAAGCTTTGGCTGAATCGCTCAATCCGTAGACAATTTCATCGAGAAAAGATTTAATGATGGCAATTTCTCGCTTACAAAGGAAAATAATAGCAGCAAAAGCGAACAAAGAACAAAAATCAGCAAAAACGTTACTTACTCCGTTGACTCCTTGATGACGATAATTTTCGGCTATTTCTTCTGCTTTATGATGTAATTTTTCTTCTACTTCTTCATTAGAAATTGGCGGAGCAAAACCAACTAAACTCTTGAAATGGAGATTTTCTTCATAACGATGTAACTCCATCAAAGCTTCTTCTTCTAAATCCTGATTAATAAAAATAACTTGTTCGTGATTATTAAAATATTTTTCGACCAAAGGATTTATAATGAAGGTTTTTGTAACTTGATGAGTAAATAAAGGAACAATAATTAAAATCAATAGAAAATAGATAGATATAACTGTTTTATTGCGGGAACGACGGAATTTTTTAATTACTTCCTCTTCTGTATTTTCTGCTTGAGGGTCTATTTCTTGGCGAATCCGATTAAGAGTTCTCATAAAAGAACGCGGTAAAACACCAGTTTTATTAGAAATAGTTGCAGTTGTTGGCGTATTATTTGTTGGCTGCGGTTTGATTAGTAAATTTTTTTTCTGCTTTTTGGGAGCTACTTTGGTTACTGGATTTATTTGACCAGTATTAGTTAAGGGTATTTCCTCTTGAGGCAATTCTTTTTCGTACTTCAATATTACTGAATCTATATAGTTCAGTTTATCGATCGCCGATAGTTGTTTTTGTTTTATGATGTCTTCCTGATAAGTGACAACTGTAATTTCTGTGGTAGATCGATTGTTAGAAAAAATTATTAATCCTCGACTGATTTTAAATTCAGCAAGTCTGACTTTAATTGTGTTGAGATAGTTATTAACATCATCACGAAACACTTTCACCACACTGGGAGAATAGGCTACTGTTCCCGCAGATATTTTCTGACCTTGGAAGTGATCGTCTTCAATCGCTTTGATTTTTACCGCAGCGCGATAAGCAGCGTCTAAAGCCCTTTCTGGAGTGCTAGAGAGCCATTTTCTTCCTTTACTAACTAAATTATTTAGTCTCATTGGTTTATGTACCACGCACTATAAAATACACCAAAGGAAGGAGTTGTTTAATTTTGCTGAATGGATTTTCTCGATCATCCTTGCATACCTATGTCCCTAACCTGTGTTAGTCTAATTATTAGGCAATAATATAAAATTATGCAATCGTCGTATCAAGACGATTTGAAAAGCAGTAGCAAATTGAGATTAGCAAAGTTTTGGTTACTGACTCATTAAGTCTATGACTTAACAGCTAGTTGTTGCAAAACCATTTAAGTGGTTGCTGCATTGTATTCTAAAGGAGTTTTCTTTTAAATGGACTATTTAGATAAGGTAATAGAAAAAATAAAAGACTGGGCGCAAAAATTAATTGAGTTGCTTTTAGGGCCAGAAACAGAGCCAGAAGCAGAATTAATTCCCATCCCTGTAAACGAGCCAAAGAATCGCCGTAATCGTTAATCGCATACGTAGGTTTATAAGTTTTGTCTCAACTGCACTTGCTAGTATTAAGCGGAGCTAATTTGAACTTATTGGGGACGCGAGAACCAGAAATATATGGTTCGGTGACTTTAGCAGATATTCACAATTCTTTGGAGTTAGAGGCGCAAAAGCTTCAGGTGAATGTATCTTGTTTACAATCCAATTTGGAAGGGGAATTGTTAGAAGCGATTCACTCTGCAAGAAATTCATATCAAGGAATTATTATCAATGCAGGGGCTTATACCCATACAAGTGTAGCTATTAGAGATGCTTTGTCTGCTGTAGAAATTCCTACAGTGGAAGTTCATCTGAGCAATATTTACCAGAGAGAAGAGTTTAGACACCATTCTTATATCGCACCCATAGCCATTGGTCAAATTAGCGGATTCGGTGCTAATAGCTATATTTTAGGTTTACAGGCTTTAGTAAGTTATTTAAAAAAATAAACATAAGCAAAAATCTAGGGAAGGATTAAAGCCATCCCTAATTTTTTGAGTGAATATTGTTTGTTGTTATGAAGCAAACAATTTTTTTATACAAGACCGAGTACGCTAGCCAGTAGAGCTTTCTGAGCGTGCATTCTATTTTCTGCTTGATCCCAAATACGCGATCGCTTTCCTTCCATGACAGCGTCGGTAATTTCTTCTCCTCGATGAGCGGGTAAGCAATGTAGCACGATCGCATCTTGAGCAGCATTAGCTAATAATTTGTCATTAACTTGATAAGACTGAAAAATAGGAATTCGACTATCGGCTAAATCTTCTTGTCCCATACTCGCCCAAACATCAGTATAGATTACTTGTACCCCTTCAACAGCAGCGATCGCATCATCAGTAATAACTATTTCAGTACTGTTTCTTGCTAATTCTTGAGCTTGCTTAACTATTTCTGGGTTTGGTTGATAATCAGTGGGGGTAGCGACACGGACATTCACCCCTGCTAAAGCACCTCCCAAGAGTAAAGAATGAGCAACGTTATTACCATCACCTACATAAGTTAAAGTTGTTCCTTCTAAAGAGCCAAAGCACTCCTTAATTGTTAGAAGATCCGCTAAAATTTGGCAAGGATGTTCCAGATCGGTTAAGGCATTAATTACAGGAATTTGAGCATAGTCGGCAAAAGTTTTTAAATCTGCTTGAGCAAAAGTACGAATTGCCAACACATCAAGATAGCGATCCAACACTCTGGCGGTATCCTCTAAAGGCTCTCCTCTTCCTACTTGAGTAACATTGGGATTGAGATCTATTACCTGTCCTCCTAATTGATACATCGCTACAGTAAAAGATACTCTGGTGCGGGTAGAAGCTTTAGAAAATAATAGCCCTAATGTGCGATCGCATTTTAGGTTAATTTCTCCACTTTTTAATTGTTGCGCCAATTGTAGTAGCTCTTGAAGTTCTTGAGCATCAAGATCGGCAATACTTAATAAATCTCTTCCTTGCAGGTGTTCCATAGTTAACTCTAACTTTGTCTTGGCTAAATAACTGTTGGTTTAAGTCTTTGATTTGAGGTGAATCTGAGAAAAAGCCTATTGTAGGGCTAACTAATGGCACAAGTAAAGCCATAAATTATTTTGTTTGCTAAATGTTTTTCAGAAAGGCGATCGCTAATTTTAAAGATTGCTTTTTTATCCTGTAATACTACATAAACACGATATAGAGTAATCATAAAGTATTAGTCATTAGAGAATCAGAGCTATTACGGATAAACAGGATCTATATTTTTCTCCTTAAAATTTATTTTGTCGTGAATTATCCTTATTTTTAACTATAAATTATTGCCATATCAGTCTGAATTAACCAAAGATTTATTATTTTTTTATTTCACCGCACAATAACTTTATTTTGATTCAGTATTTTTATTTATTGTTCTTTTATGAACTAAATATATTGATTGAATAAATGCTGATATAGCTCAATGTAGAATACCATATTTTATCGAAAAAATATTTTTAAAAAACAGTATTTTTGAGGATTTACTTCTTGGCGTTATAGTTGCTAACTTAGATGAAAGATTTGAAAACAAATCAAAAAACACACAGTTTGATTCACACACATAACTAGAAAAACCAAGAAATAATCATGAAAAAACTAATTTCTATCTCTTTTGCTGCCTTAGCTATGGGAAGTATGTTAACTTTACCTGCACAAGCCGATAATGAATATAGTAGTGAAGTTGCAAGGTTCTGTGCAGAATATGGAGATTTAACTGATTCAGAAGACATTTCCCTAATGCTACAAAACTTTATTGGTGAAATAGAAGATATGACAATAGATGACTTAATATCTTTAACTGAAATAGGAACAGAGGTTGAAGATGGTGAAGACTTAAGCTCTATTTGTGCTGATTATAGTTAAACAATATTTTTAATCACTAATAGATAATTAATATTGTTTGAAGTTAGTTCAGATAAAAATTCAAGATTTTATCTTTTAGTAACTCCAATATAGTCTTTTTAAACAGTCATAAATTTGTAAGAAATGTAATCTCATGTTAAATCGTTTCAATTTTAAAAAAGTTATCTCCAGGGGATTATTACCTCTGATGGGATTAGGACTTTTAACCGTTCCTACACCCAGACCAGCAGCAGCTAGCGGAGAAACACCTGTATCTGTTGAACTAATGTTGTCTGTTGACATTTCTGGAAGTGTTGACAGCAGCGAATATAATCTACAAATGGATGGTTATGCAGCAGCCTTTAGAGATGACGAAGTAATTGCTGCAATTGAAAGATTGCCTGATGGTATGGCGATAAGTCTCCAGTTTTGGGCGAAAAAACCTGCTCCAGATATTGGTTGGCGAGTTTTGAACACTAGGGCAGATATTTTAGCTTTTGCTGATGAACTAGACGCTTTACCTAGGCCTTCAAGTTCAACTTCAGCCGTATCCCCTTGGTCTGGCAGAATCCAAGGATGGACAGGTATTGCTAATGGTTTAGAAGCTGCCACAACTTCTATTTTAGAAAATGCTTATGCAGGGGAAGTTTTAGTCATCGATGTTTCTGGTGATGGTCGAGAAAATGTTAGAAACTGGTCTCTGATTCGTGATGCGAGAGATAATGCTGTAGCCAATAATATCACTGTTAATGGTCTACCTATCGACCCTTCTAACAATCAGTATGTAGCTAATCACTATCGTGATTATGTAATTGGTGGAACAGATTCTTTCGCAGAAGTTGCTTATGGTTTTGACAACTTTACTGAAGCCGTTAAAACCAAGTTACAAAGAGAAATTTTTGATACCTACGATGAGTTTACAGTACCCATCATGAGTTGTCAGGTAACTGATAGTGTTACTGTGGCAGGTACTGTAAGAGACTTTTCTGATTCTCACCCTGACTTTCAGTATAGAATTGGCGATGATCGCAATATGGTAACCACTAATCTCGGTGTAGATCGCAAACCAATTTACGCTCATCCTGACGGTAGTACTCGGACTACTAATGGTAAAGAGTACTTCGATCAATGGTATCGAGATATAAATGGAGTCAATGAAAGTATGGACTATCCCATAACTTTGACCAAGCAAGCCAATGACAATTTCCGTTATGAAAATACTTCTTTCTTCCCCATTGATAACCAAATGATGGGTAATGAAGGACGTAATCATAACTTCCACTTTACTTACGAAATTCATAGCCAATTCACTTATGAAGGTGGCGAGGTTCTCAACTTTAGCGGTGACGATGATGTTTGGGTTTACATCAATGGTCAAAGAGTCATTGACCTCGGTGGAGTTCATGGAAGACAAAATGCTAGTGTTAACGTTGATGCTGTTGCAGCACAGCTAGGTCTGGAAATCGGTCAAACTTACGATTTCGACTTTTTCTTCGCCGAAAGACATACTACTCAATCCAATTTTGTTTTAGAAACATCTATGAACTTATTGTGTGATAGTGATGGCAATGGTATCTCTGACCTTGTAGAAAGTGCGCCTTTTGGCGATCCTGATGGAGATGGTTTTGTTCCTATTGTGACCCCTATTGGTGGGGAAGAGGTTATTACGCAAGACATTGATGAGGATGGTGTTCCTAACTGGCAAGATCCTGACAACGATGATGATGGATTTCCTGACAACGAAGACCCTCGTCCTTATATTTTTGATTATGCTGACTAAGGTTATTTCCAGCAATGATTATACCCTCAAGTAATCAACTATGTGCTGATTTTACTGCTGTAGGCTGGCATGGTCTTTCTGGGAAATCACATAATCTAACTATCTCAATGTAATCTAAATCTCAATTTAGTTGTTTTCAGCGATCGCTTTAAAAGCGATCGCTTTTTGCTGGCTATTTATTGTCAGAATTTGCTGTTTTAGTTAATCCAAAACTCAATCAATTCTTGAATTCCGAGATGGCGATTGCAACGCGCCTCGCCAACGGCGAGATCGCTTTTTGGCTAAAATATTGTTAGTTCTTAATTCCCTAAAATAATCAAGAGAGCCTGTTAGGTACTTATTGCTGTTTTTTGCGATAATCGGCTGCTTTGATTAGTAAAGATTGAGCAAACTCCATAGCTTGATCTGCAGAATGTCCCCCTGTAATTTGAGCTAATTCTTGAATCCTGAGATTGAGATCGCTGATATTGTAAACCCTAACTACAGTACGAATATCGGACAGAGAAGAATTCCCGTTACTATTTTTTTTCACTTCTTCAATAATGGTTTTTTCTACTTTATAGTGGGAATCTGCCATCGCTGCTATTAAAGGTTGGTGTGTGACACAAAGTATTTGGTTTTCTTGACTGAGTTGATGGAGCTTTTCAGCGATCGCTTGAGCTACTTTTCCTGAGACACCTGCATCTATTTCATCAAAGACTAAGGTATTGGACACGATCGCCGCATCGGAGAAACAGGCTTTTAATGCTAATAAGAAACGACTCATTTCCCCACCAGAAGCTGTATCTGCTAAAGGTTGTACTACTTCCCCTGGGTTGGGACTAAAATAAAATACTACTTCGTCTGCACCATTAATAGTAGGTTGACAGCTATTGAGGCGACATTCAAACACTACTTTATCCATTGCTAGAGGTTTTAGTTCTTTGACTAATTGTCTTTCTAGCTTGGTAATGGCTTTTTGTCTCAGTTGTGATAAGGTTGCACAAACTTCAAATAGTTCTTGTTGAGCTTGCTGACAGATAGCTTCTAGTTTAGAAAGAGATTGTTCACTATCTGTCAGTTCGGCTAATTCTTGCTTTACTTTGTGGTAAAAAGCAATAACCTCTCCTAAATCTGAGCTGTATTTGCGACAAATATCTTTTAAAACTCTGATTCTGGCTTCTATCTCGCCGAGGCGTTCGGGATCGGCTTCTAAAGAATCGCCATAGCTGTTAATCTGTTGTCCTGCTTCTACTACTTGGGCAATGGCTGACTGTACCATTTCTAAAATGGGTTGTAATTTTCCATCGTAGGAGGTCATTTCTTCGAGATTACTTTCTGCATCACCAAGCAAATCGTTAGCGGTAGGTGCATCGGCATCGCTTTGATAGAGTAATTGGTAAGCTTGATAACTCAGTTGCTGTAACTCTACTACATGAGACAAGCGATCGCGCTCTTGCTGGAGTTGCTCTAATTCATCTTCCGTCGTAAGTTCGGCTTCAGTGAGTTCTTTGAGTTGAAATTCTAATAAATTTTGTTTTTGTAGTGTTTCTTGTTGCGCTTTTTGGCGTTTGGCTAATTTCTGCTTTGCCTGTTGCCATTTTGCATAAATTTTTGCCACTAAGGATTTTTGTTTTAAAATGGGTTTCCCACCATAGAGATCGAGTAAAGTTCGTTGCTTTTCAGGTACTAAAAGATCGCTAGTTTGTCCTTGGACGGTAATTTCAATCAAACGAGAGCGCAATTGCTCCATTAACTGACGATTTACTGCATTTCCGTTTAAGCGACAGCGCGATCGCACTCTATTACCTTTTCCTGCTGTTAATTCTCTGGTGCAGATCAAACTATTTTCTGAAACGGTGACTGCTTGCTTTTGTAACCATTGCTGAAATTGGTCATTAACTTTAAAAGTAGCTTCTATTGTTGCGCGATCGCTACCACTACGAATCATACGTGAGCTTACTTTACCTCCCAAAGCAATATCAATCGCGTCGAGAATAATAGATTTACCTGCTCCTGTTTCGCCTGTTAAAACATTTAAACCTTTATCAAAATCTAATTCCAAGCGATCGACCAAAGCAAAGTTATGAATTTTCAGGCTAAAAAGCATCTAGATAAAGTAGTCAGATAAAAGAATTCTTAAGCCAATTATTAAAATGCCATACAGCATGATAGCATAAGTAATTCAGAAAAATGGATTATGGCAATTTTCCCATGAATAGGTTGCGTTTGTAATAGCAAAATCAAAAAAGTTTTTGGCAAACAAGTTTGTTGAGTATTAGGACAAAATGAAATTGATATTCAAAAAACAGACAAGAAGTAAAAGGTAAAAAAAAATTTATGTTTACCTACTTAATGATAATTAATTTTAGACATTGGGGCGAATAATTAATTAACTGGATACTTTAGTGGGTAGATAGCTATCAATTATCTGACGATATTCACTCTTTTGTTTGATACCTTTCATTTCCTGAACCAAATCTTGATTGTGGAAAAATTGCACTGTGGGAGTACCAATAACTTGACCCATTTTAGCGATTTCGGGGTCTTCTACAATGTCTATTTCGATAAAATGAATTTTACCTTCATATTCATCTACTACTTTGTCTAACATTGGTTTTAAGGTATTACAAGGACCACAGGTAGGAGAGACATATTTGACCATTAATAAGCGATCGCCTTCATGGAAAAGTTTTCTTAATGCATAACCTCCATAATGACGAGTAGCATTAATATCAAAAGTTGCTTCTGTATCTGCTTTATTAGAACTTCTGACTACCTCTTCAGAAATTGCTTCGACAATTTCAGGGGAGTTCTGAGAATACTCTGTAATTAAATTGTGTTCTGAGAGCCATCTTTCTGCTGATAATGCAGCCATACAGCCTGTACCCGCAGCCGTTACTGCTTGACGATATTCACGATCTTGCACGTCCCCCGCAGCATATACTCCAGGGATTGAAGTTTCTACCGTACCTGGTTTGACTACGATGTAACCAGTTCGATCTAGCTCTAATTTATCTTGGAATAAAGAAGTATTAGGGTTGTGTCCGATCGCATAAAATAAACCTTTAGCTGCAATGTCGGTTTCCGCGCCTGTTTCTTTATTGCGAACTTTAATCCCGCTCATGCGGTTGTTTTCACCAAAGACATTGATGGCTTCTGTGTGCCAATGAACCGTTACTTTATCGTTATTTAATACTCGATCTTGCATCGCTTTAGAAGCACGCATTTTGTCACTACGAACGAGCAAATGAACGCGAGAGCCGTATTTAGTCAGATACACTGCTTCTTCAGCAGCCGAATCACCACCACCAATTACGATTAAGTCTTCATCAGTAAAGAGAGGACTTGCACCATCACAAATTGCACAGGCAGAAATCCCGTTATTCCAATATACTTTTTCCCCAGGAAGTCCCAGACGTTTAGCAGTTGCACCAGTAGAGATAATGATGCTGTGGGTCTTAATTTCTCTTTCAGTAGAACGTACTATATAGGGTTTTTGGCTAAAATCAACCTCAATTACATCTTCGGTAAAGCATTCTGTACCCCATCTTTCTGCTTGAGCTTTCATCTGCTGCATCAATTCAGGACCCGTAATTCCTTCAGGAAAGCCAGGAAAGTTTTCTACTTCTGTCGTAGTCATTAACTGCCCTCCAGGGACTCCTCCAGCTTGTAACCCTTCAAACATTACTGGTTTGAGGTTGGCTCTGGCTGCGTAAATAGCTGCGGTAAATCCAGCAGGACCCGAACCGATAATAACTACGTTTTCTATCTGAGAGTTTGCCATAATATTTTCTATACTAAACTCATAACGACTATGACTTGATATTTATTATATAGTAACATTTAGCGTTGGTAATTTTAGATATAAAATAGGTAATAATAAGGTTTGTTGCTAGTTGCTCTTTGCTTGTCGCTATTTGTTTTAAGGTTTTTAGAGTCGAAGTATGCATCTCCTGTACAGCATAGATGCTACAAAGTATAATAAACAGAGGTTTCTTTTGTTAATCGACTTGTTGAATCTCAAAGAAAAAACTATATATTTATCCTTTAGCACTAATATTCTGATTCATTAACGCCCAATATTCAATTATTCCAGAAATAACAAACAACGAACTGCTGGCAACTAACCACTAACTAGATTATTTTTTCAGGTCAATTGGAGGTCGTTTGATTGCTTTTAATTTTCGCGGAGAGTTCTGGAAATTGCTTGGCTGTAAACGCCTAAACATCGACAGACTAACAAAATAGCTGATGCAAGCAGCGATCGCACCTACCACAAAACAACCAGTCAATAAAACAATCGCGAAGGTAGAACCAAGTTCCATAAAATCAGAAAGAGACTCAAAATCAATTTCTTGACTAGAAATACTTTCGACACCTAAAAGTAGTTTGCCAATTTTGAAATTGAAAACAAAGATAGGAATATAGGTAAGAGGGTTACTAATCCAGGTTCCCGCAACCGCAGCTACTTTACTACATCTAAAAATAGTTGCTAATAATACGCCAATCAAACTTTGCAAGCCAAAAAAAGGAAAACAACCAGCAAAAACCCCAATTGCTAAACCTCTAGCGAGAGTAACAGGTTTCCCTTTGAGTTTCCTGATACGGAGATAGAGCCGACGTTGGTAGATTTTCAACCAGTATTTAAGTGGTTTTCGACGATTTTTCTTGGATCTTGGCAAAACGGTAAACGGGCGCGAATTATCTTCTTGGTACAATTTATGCATTCAGGATACTCGCGAACTAATAGTAACTCTGTGTAATTACTGATTTAATGCTACACAACAATTAGGCATAAAGAAAACCGTATAGTGTAAAAAAAATCCAGAGATTTATTGTAATGTTAACAATTCAGGGAGCAACCATTGTTGCGATTGCCACTGCTATAGTAGCGCAACAAGGCAGTATTGGTATTGTACGCTTATCAGGAGAGCGAGCCGTTGCGATTGCCAAAAAAATTTTTCACGCGGTAGGTAAGCAAACTTGGTCAAGCCATCAGATACTTTATGGCTATATTCAACACCCTGAAACCAAGCAGACAATTGATGAAGCATTGTTATTACTAATGCTCGCTCCTCGTTCTTACACCAAAGAAGATGTCGTGGAGTTTCATTGTCATGGGGGTATTATTGCGGTACAGGAAGTGTTGCAACTGTGTGTACAACAAGGAGCGAAACTCGCTCAACCAGGAGAATTTACCCTCAGAGCTTTTCTCAATGGTAGAATCGATCTTACTCAAGCCGAAAGCGTTGCTGAATTAGTATCGGCTCAATCTTCTCAAGCCTCTCAAGTGGCATTGGCAGGATTAAAGGGAAAACTCGCTCATCCGATTCAAGAGTTAAGGAAAACTTGTCTCGATATTCTAGCGGAAGTAGAAGCCAGAATTGATTTTGAAGATGACTTACCCCCTTTAGACGAAAATAGCATCCGTCAGCAAATCCAAGAATTGTTATCCAAAGTTGAAAGTATTTTAGCTACTGCGGATCGAGGAGAATTACTCAGAAGTGGTTTAAAAGTTGCTATTGTGGGTCGTCCTAATGTGGGAAAATCTAGCTTACTCAATACTTGGAGTCGTAGCGATCGCGCTATTGTGACAGAATTACCAGGTACTACCCGTGATGTAATTGAATCTACTTTAGTAGTAGGAGGAATTCCCGTGCAAGTATTAGATACGGCGGGTATTAGAGATACTTGCGACACTGTGGAAAAAATCGGGGTAGAGCGATCGCGCAAAGCAGCCGAATCTGCGGATTTGGTGTTACTGACTATTGATGCGGAAAAAGGTTGGACAGCAGAAGATAATCTAATTTATCAACAAGTTAAAAATCGTCCTTTGATTCTTATAATTAATAAAATTGATTTAGCGACTCCTGATAATATCCAATATCCCCCAGAAATCAAAAGCGTTGTCATGACTGCTGCTGCCCAAAATGAAGGAATTAATGCTTTAGAAACTGCTATTTTAGACGCTGTTAAAACAGGAAATCTGGAAATAACCAACTCCGATATTGCGATTAATCAACGCCAAGCAACCACATTATATAGAGTACAAAATGCTTTAAACCAAGTTCAAGAAACTATTCAAAATAACCTTCCTCTAGATTTTTGGACAATCGATCTTAGAGCAGCAATTCAGGCTTTAGGCGAAATCACAGGAGAAGGAGTAACCGAATCAGTTTTAGACCGCATTTTTAGCCGTTTCTGTATTGGAAAATAAATGAGGCATGAATGATGAATGATAAGTAATTAGCAAGTAGTTTTCTTATAATCCCTTACACTAATTCAGTATTACTATGATAGAAATTATAAATTAGTGATGAAATCATTATATTTAATAGTTGCTCAACCATAAGCCCATATCAAGAGTGTGGTATATTATCCTAAGAAAGATTAAATTTTTGTTAAGATTGATACAAAAAATCAAGACGCTATAGAGAGGAACAGCAATGAGCGATAAAAAAGTAGTTATATCACCATCAATATTATCAGCCGATTTTAGTCGTCTCGGAGAAGAGATTAAAGCAGTTGATGAGGCTGGTGCAGATTGGATTCATGTTGATGTTATGGATGGGAGATTCGTTCCTAATATCACTATTGGTCCTTTAATCGTAGATGCGATTCGTCCCCTTACTAAAAAGCCTTTAGACGTTCATTTAATGATCGTTGAGCCTGAGAAATATGTAGAAGGTTTTGCCAAAGCTGGTGCCGATATTATTTCTGTTCATGCAGAACATAATGCATCCCCCCATTTACATCGTACTCTCGGTCAAATTCGTGAATTAGGCAAACAGTCTGGTGTAGTTTTAAATCCTTCTACACCCTTAGAACTTATTGAGTATGTATTGCCTCTATGCGATCTCATTTTGATTATGAGTGTCAACCCTGGTTTTGGTGGTCAAAGCTTCATTCCTGAAATGGTGTCTAAAATTCGCAAATTACGTCAAATGTGTGATGAAAGAGGTTTAGATCCCTGGATTGAAGTAGATGGCGGATTAAAAGTCCATAATACTTGGCAAGTTTTAGAAGCTGGTGCTAATGCGATTGTTGCTGGTTCTGCGGTATTTAAAGCATCAGATTATGCAGAAGCTATTGAAGGAATTCGCAACAGTAAACGTCCTGAATTAGTTACAGCATAGGTATTTGTAAATATTAAAAAAGCAATCTTGCTGAGGACTAGGCACAATGCAATCGATAATTTTTTTAATTTAGCGAAGTTCAATTCAATTTAATCAAAGTAGTCTCTCAAAAGGCTACTTTATTTTTTGGCAATGTAATTACTAAAAATTATGTCAAAGAGCCACCACAACTAGACCCACTTCCTGCGGTACAACCGTAACAGTAATTAGCAGTTTTAATTTCTGTAATTAAGTCAAGATTATTAGCTTCTAATAAATCAGTAATAGTTATTTTTTTACCACTAGAATCCGTAGCTGCGATATTTTCCATCTGATTAAAATCACAGTCGTAAATATTACCCAGATAATCTATTGATAGCTCATTACGGCACATAACATGAGATAAAGTTCCTGAATTAAAATGACTTTCTAAAAATTTGATATAGTCATTATGTATATTTTTTCTTTGTAAATATTGTTTACTGCGACCAATTGGAATATTAGTAATGGTAAAAAGATTATTGAATTTAATATTGAAGTGTTCTAGTAGATAAGCTTTATAATCTTGCTCTAGCTGCTGTTGATTAGGTGTTAATGAGAAATTGGTATCTTTTGGCAATGCTGGATTATAAACTAAATCAAGTATCAAATTAGCTTGTGTTCCATATCCTAATTGATTTAATTTTTGGATGGCTAAAACCGATTGATTATAAACTCCTGTTCCTCTTTGCTTGTCTACATTAGATTCCAAATAACAAGGTAAAGATGCCGTAACTCGTAGTTTGTTTTTGGCAAAATATTCTGGTAAATATTCATATCCTGACTCAAAAAAAATAGTAAGATTAGAGCGAACAATTACTTCTTTTTCTTTTGCTCTTGCAGCTTCGACAATTTTTTCAAAACCATAGTTCATTTCTGGCGCACCACCAGTTAAGTCTACTATTTTAATTTGTGGAAAACGATTAATTATTTCGATAATTTGTTGACAAACTTCGGAAGATAATTCTTCGGTTCTTTTGGGGCTAGCTTCTACATGACAATGAGTACAAGCAAGATTACATTTGCGCCCTAAATTTACTTGGAGAACAGTGATTTTATTTTTAGTTAAGCCATAATTTATCTTTTTTCTAAAGGGAGTTATTGAGGAAGTGTTGGGAATCGGAGAAGTTTGTGTATTCATTATTTATAATATCTAGCAAGTAATAGTCATATCAAATCAAACAATATTTTTGAGCTTAATATTTTGTCCAAGGTGGGCAAATTACTAAAATTGAGTAATTAAGCATTAAAAAATTAATATTTTGCCCAACCTACTTGATTGCTCTAAATCAATAAATGATAAATATTCAATGATTGATGAATTAACAGCATTCTCCAGCAGCGCAACAATCACTGTCATTCATGTTTGTAAGTTTGTATTCAACCCCTTTAGTTTCTTTGGGATGACGAATTGCTTTATTCTTACAGTTAAATTCTGTTGCTGCTTCTAAAGGAATATTTTCATAAGGTTCAATGCCAATAATATCTTTAGCATAAGGACTATTAGCATTAGTTAAAATCTGATAAGTCTTATCGCAAACTGCCATTTTTTCACCACGACAATAGGTATGACCATCATCATCTTGAACTTGTTTCCAAGGACCTTTATATACTATAGCCTGTTTGCGTTCCCAACAGTCTCCTTGTTTACCTTTGTAAGCCCTTAAAGTCATAGAACGAAATTCAACACCATCAATAACTTGCCAAGGTGTCTCTTCTCTTTTTAATATTTCTACTCCATAAAATCCTGCATCCTCAAACATTTTCAAAAAGCTATCTTCACGAAATGCTCCTGCAATACAGCCACTCCATAATTCAGGATCGTTTATAATGTTAGGAGTAGGGTCTTCATCACATACAATATCAGAAATTACTGCTCTGCCACCTCGTTTAAGAACCCGAAAAATCTCTTGAAAAAGTTGTTTCTTGTCTTCAGGTTTGACTAAATTCAAAACACAATTGGAAATAACGACATCAACACTATTATCAGGAATTAAGGTTTCTGTTTGACGTAAGCGATCGCATTCTTGCTCGTAATTACTAAGATCATTAATATTCTTGATCGGATTTTTATCTAACCAGCTTTGTAATTTATCTAAAGGTAGTCTTAAGTTTTGAATTTTACCTTTAACAAACTGTGTATTATGATAGCCTATTATTTTAGCAATTTCATCTTGATATTTTCGCGCTAAAGATAACATTTCATCATTAAAGTCAACACCAATGATTTTCCCTGTTGCACCAACTTTTTGCGCTAATATGTAACAGTTTTTACCAGCACCCGATCCCAAATCAACTACGGTTTCACCTTCATTGACATAGCGAGTAGGATCGCCACAACCATAATCTTTGGCAATAATTTCTTCTGGTAAGATTTGCAAATAATTACCTTCATATTCTGTAGGACAACATAAACTCGGTTGTTGTTGTTTCGCGCCCTCTTGATATCTTTCTAAAACTTCTGACTCTATGTCATAAGACATTACAGGAGAATTTTGGGCTGATGTGGTAGTTTCTGTCACAGATATTCGATCCTTTTACTCAATTTTGATGATTTTTAACGATAGTTAGGGTTTTTCTGGGTAATTCTAGATTTTACACTGAATTTATCTGAATATAAAGTGTTATGCACATCAAATAAACATTTTTACTTAATAATTTAATTTTTTTTCTACATTACAGATTTATTTAAGACAAATTAACTTAATTTAACCTGAGAAATAGCTTAATTGTTTTTCATTTAAGGTTTTGTGAATGAATAAAAGTTATTATTCTGCTTACTCGTGAATAAATTAATCATAGTCAATAATCAATGGTAAAAATAATATTTATGCAGTTTTTTGGGATTGTTTATGTAAAGTCATTTAAGTATTTACACTGATAAACATCATATAAAAAATTTAATTTGAATTGCCAAAATAAATTTGCTTATTTTAGGCATAAATATTAAGTAATTCCTGAAATTAAAATTACAAGATATCAAAATATTGTTAAATCAGTTTTTAATACTAAAAATAATTATTTCTTGAGATTAGGGACTTTGTTTTATCCTCAATTTATCGAGTTAAAAAATGAAGATAAAACATATTCATACATGGAATATTTGAATAAATTAATTAGTGATTTTTATCGAGAAAATAATCAGCAAATAATAGCATATTACCCTCAAATCTCTATTCAGAATTATCCACAACAATACCAATTGTAGTAATATTAAAAACCATTAGCCACAAGCAAAGTTATGAATTTAAAAGCAAAAATTGGTCAAATGATTGTGGTGCGTGCTTCCGGATATTTAAGCGATCGCCAAAGACTTTATCCTCAATGGGAAGCTGATAACCAGACTCTCCAGAAATGGCTACAAGAATTAAATCTTGGTGGTGTCATTCTGTTGGGAGGTAGTGCGGTAGAACTAAGAGAGCGATCGCAGCAATTACAATCCTGGGCGCAAACTCCTCTCTTGATTGCAGCCGATATCGAAGAAGGTGTAGGACAAAGATTCTCTGGTAAAAGCTGGTTTCCCCCTCCAATGGCAATAGGAGCGATCGCCAAAAAAGACTTGGTTACCGCCCAAAAGTATGCCACACAGATGGGAGCAATTACCGCCCAAGAAGCTATTTCCCTTGGCATTAACTGGTTACTTGCGCCTGTGGTGGATGTTAATAATAACCCTAACAATCCCGTAATCAATATTCGAGCTTTTAGCGATCGCCAAGACATTGTAAGTCCCTTAACTACTGCTTTTATTGAAGGCGCACAACCATACCCTATTTTAACCACAGCTAAGCATTTCCCTGGACATGGAGACACCGCTATAGATTCCCATTTAGACTTACCTGTTATTAATCATGATGAGTCTCGTTTACAAGAAATAGAATTACCTCCTTTTAAAAGTGCGATCGCTAAAGGAGTAGATAGTGTGATGACAGCACACCTTACTATACCTGCTTGGGACAATGAACATCCTGCAACTCTATCTCAATCCATTTTGACAGGGAAACTGCGACAAGAATTGGGTTTTAATGGCTTAATTATTACCGATGCGCTAATTATGGGAGGAATCACTAAATATGCTTCTCCTGAAGAAATTGCAGTCATGGCGATCGATGCAGGGGTTGATATCTTATTAATGCCCGATAATCCTCAAGTGGCGATCGACTCTATTTATCAAGCTGTTATCTCAGGAAAAATTTCAGAAGCTAGAATCGATCGCTCTTTAAATAGAATTATCGCAGCTAAAAGAAAAACAACTAGAGAAGTTTCAGTGAAACCCCTTGAAGAGGGAATAGAAAATGAAAATAATAGTTTGGTTGTCGTAAGAGAAATTATCGAAGATTCTTTGCAAACTGGGGGTAATTTACCGCTTCAAATTCCCACAAATAACCCTTGTCGTAATTTAATAGTAGTTGATGATGTTTTAAATAGTAATTTTCTCGATTTATCCACACCAGCGATCGCAATTCCCCAACAATTAGGTTATCAAAGACAAATTCTCGACCAGAATAGTTTACAATCTGTCTCCAGCGATCGCAAAGCCACTTTACTGCAATTATTTATTCGGGGGAATCCCTTTCGGGGAAGTGCGGGTTTAACTTCAGAAGCGATCGCTCAATATAGTCAACTGTTAAAAAGCGATCTCGCCGTTGGCGAGGCGCGTTGCGGACAGCCTGAAGGGCTGGCGCGAAGCGATCGCCTTATAGCTTTAATTATCTATGGTAGTCCTTACGTTTTAGAGTGGTTTCTCCCTCGCTTAAAGCCCGATCTACCTTGGGTTTTTACCTATGGTCAAATGGCTCTGGCACAAGCGATCGCCCTTAAAACTTTATTTAATTTATCATCCTCTCAAGATCGAGAAGCCAGATATATAACCAATATGGATAATTTTGGTTTTTAGTTATAGTAGCACGTTAAATTTAAATCCTTATGCATTCAGCAACACTAAAATATTTCAAATCTTTAGAAATACGGAAAATATTGAGAAAATTATCTTGAGACTTTTAAACTACGTAAGATTGTTAAAATATAAGTCTCAAGGCTTTTAAGTGTTCTGAGTTCGTAGAATTTTAACTTTTTATTTATCAAAATTTTACCTAGTTAGCGTAACAAACATCTAATATTATTGTAATAATTATTGTAAAATTGGATACAGACAAAATTTTATCCATACTACACAGAATTTGTTCTATATTATTATTATGTAACTTGATAACAAAAAATTATTGCGGTGACTATTCATGAGCGTTGCTACTATCTCCCACAACCATTATATTAATTACTCTATAGATGCCATTAAAGACGAAGCTCGTCATCTGATTGAAAAAGGAACTGTTAGCCGTCAGCAACCCATATATACTCTCTGTGAATATATTCCCGCTCGCGAATGGGTGTGTATTGAATATCAATTAGAAAGATGTGAATATTTACTCAGGGATTCCATTGGCGATTTGGTTGCAGACGAAACATGGGAAAATGACTAATTAGTGGCGTTAAATTTCCTGAATTTACGTCATTCCAAGATTAAAAAAATTATGATAACCAATCGAACAGTTTGATGAATTTAAGATTTCTCTCAACAATAGGAAACTAAAATAAAATCAAAAACCATTGATTTTATTCTATAACCAACTAAAGTTAATCTTAATCACAAGAGTTAGCTTTTGGATATTTCAGTAAGCTTTAGTTTTTTTTAGAAGGTAGAAGTGATTTATGAATTGCTTCTACTTTTTTATGGCTTCATCAAGATTGATAAACAAACGAATAGCGGTGCTTATTGATAAAGTTTATTAACTTCAAGCAATAAACGATAATATATTGTGGTTGGTTTCAATCATTGACAAATCAATCTAATCATTGCCATTATATAAGCGATCGCTATCTTAGTTAGCTATCAAAATTAATTTCTAATAAGTCCAAAAACATGAATTGGAATCGTCGTCAATTACTACAAGTTGCAGCAGCAACAGGAATTGGTACTACTTTATTATCTCAAGTTGGACGTTCGAGTAGTGCTAGCACTGGGAAACTTCCTAGATTAACTGCTCAAGCAGACGCTTATGCAGCAGAGGTAGATCGAGGTTTAGCTTATTTTAAAGAGCAAGCAATCCAACAGTTACCCCTGGTGGAAGCTTGGGAATCAGCGATCACAGGTAACTGATAACTAAAAAAACTTACCCCTTGCTATCTGCTACTTCATAATTCATCATTTATCATTCATCCTTAATTATTGGTGTGAGGATTTTACATTATGTCTACTTTCAAAACTTTTGCTCTAGTAGCTGCATCGTTACTAGGTTTTTCTAATGCAGTGGTTGCTCAAACAGCCTCAGAATCTAATTTTCAACAACTGCAACAATATAGCCAAGAAGGAAAAAATCAAGGCATTACTAACAATTTCAATCAGGTAACAAACGTTAATCAACTAAGAGATGTTTCTCCTGCGGATTGGGCTTATGAGGCATTACGCTCTCTAGTAGATCGCTATGGTTGTATTGCAGGTTTTCCCAACCAAACTTATCGGGGTTCTCAAGCTTTATCTCGTTACGAATTTGCTGCGGGTTTAAACTCTTGTTTGAATCAGATTGAACGTTTGATTGCATCTAGTGAAGCTGTAGTCAGAGAAGATATCGATACTATCAATCGCTTGACCCAAGAATTTGAAGCTGAACTCGCCACTATTGGCGGTAGAATCGATAGCCTAGAAAGTCGTACGGCATTTCTTGAAGATAATCAGTTTTCCACCACTACTAAACTTGCGGGAGAGGTAATCTTTGGCTTAAGTAATGCCTTCACTGGCTCAAGAAACGATGATACGGAAGATATTGATAGTCAAGTAACACTCGGCGATCGCGTAAGATTAGAGTTAGAAACTAGCTTTAGTGGAGATGATTTACTATTTACTCGTCTTTCCACAGGCAATGCCCCTTCTTTGGCTGATGAAACAGGAACTTTTCAGGGCGATCTAGCTTTTGCTGAACCAGCCGATAACGATCTTGGTTTGGAAGTCTTGTTTTATACCTTCCCCATTGGTGAAAATACAGAAGTTATAGTAGGTGCTGCGGGAACAGCAGCCGATGATATTGCTAGTACGATCAGTGTTTTAGATGGGGATGGTGGTTCAGGGGCAGTGTCTGCCTTTGGAACTCGTAGCCCGATTTATCTTCCAGCGGGAGATGCTGGTTTGGGCGTTACCCATCGCTTCGGAGAAAAAATTGAACTGAGTGCAGGGTATTTAGCATCTCCTGCCAACGATCCTAGTGATAACGGTGGTATCTTCAACGCTCCTTATACAGCCATTGGGCAAGTTTCTTTTAACCCTATTGAAAGCTTAACTCTAGCTGCTACATATACCCATAGTCGCGATCAAAGTGATACTGAAACTGGTAGTAGCCTTGCTAATCTACAATCCTTTACTGAAGAAGAATTCGGCGAAGCAGTCTCTACTGTTTCTGATTCTTATGGCTTACAAGCTTCTTGGGAAGTCAGCGATCGCATTATTGTTGGTGCGTGGGGTAGTCTGTCTAAAGTAATTGCTAATTCTAGCTTAGATGGACAAATAGATCGCGGAACACAAACTATTTGGCAGTGGGCTGCTACTCTAGCCCTACCAGACTTAGGGAAAGAAGGCAACTTAGCGGGATTAATTGTTGGGATGGAACCTTGGGTTACAGATTCTAGTATTGATGCCCTTGGTGAAGATGAAGATACTTCTTTCCGTGTTGAGGCTTTTTATCAATATCAACTCAACGACAATATTGCTGTTACTCCTGGAGTAATTTGGGTAAGTGCGCCTGATAACAATAGCAATAACGACGATCTGATTATTGGAACAATCCGCACCACATTTGCTTTTTAACTCTTAAGCACCAAAAATAATTTCTAGGGCTAGGGCTGTTTCACTTTCTCTGTAGATTGTTGAGACAGTTCTTGCTAATTGTTATAAGTTTCTAACTAATTCTAAAAATTATTGATAATCTATAGCACTAATAGTAATATACAACCTTAGTACAAATAGAAATTGATATTGTGATGAACAAAAAACTAAAATCTGTAGAATTATTTCTGGCTATCGGTTTAGCTACTGTTGTTAATGCTTCCGCAACCCAAGCAGTAGAAGTAGTTGTTGAAGAAACTGAAGTTAGTAATAGTCTGCAATTAACAGAAGATATTGCTACGGCTAATCTGATTGCTCAAGGTGGCGAAGGTGGTGAAGGCGGTGAAGGCGGTGAAGGTGGCGAAGGTGGTGAAGGAGCTACCGAGATGACTCCAGGGGAGGAAGCTAATGCCGATTTTCAAGACCAACTCAATAGTAGTGAATTATTAAGTACGTTAAAACAAGGTGGTTACGTAATCTATTTTCGGCACGCTCAAACAGAACAAGATTACGCCGATCAAGTAACTGCTGATGTAAATAACTGTTCTACTCAGCGCACTCTTAGTGAATATGGATGGCGACAAGCAAGAGTAATTGAAAAAGCCTTTGAAGAAAATTCTATTCCTGTGGGCGAGGTGATTTCCAGTGAATATTGTCGTGCTTGGCAAACTGCGAGTATCGCTTTTGGTGAGTATGAAAAAAATGCTGCACTTAATTTTCTTCCTTTTGAAGACTATACCAATGAACAAGTAGAAGAAATGAAAAATAATGTCATGCCTTTACTAACTGCTGTACCAGACAGTGGCACAAATACAGTTATTGTCGGTCATGATGATATTTTTGAGTCGGCAACAGGTATCTATCCTGCACCTCAAGGCATGGCTTATGTGTTAAAGCCTGACGGGAACGGCAGTTTTGAAATGATCGCTAATATGTTGCCAGAAGATTGGGCATTAATAGGAAATTAATTATTATTATTATCGGTTAGTTGTTAGTTGTTAGTTGTTAGTTGTTAGTTGTTAGTTGTTAGTTGTTAGTTGTTAGTTGTTAGTTGTTAGTTGTTAGTTGTTAGTTGTTAGTTGTTAGTTGTTAGTTGTTAGTTGTTATTAATTAATTGTCACATATTACCTATGATTACCTGTTACCTCCCCTATCTTCTTTTCCTTCTTCCCTAAAATATGATCTTTTCTATTCCTAGCGTAATTACTAAACAAGAAATAGCAAAAATTACTTCCTCTCTTGCTGAAGGCGAATTTACTGACGGGAAATTAACCGCAGGTTGGCACGCTAAATTAGTTAAAAATAATCAGCAATTAAGTAAACAAACTACTTTAGGAAAACAACTAAGCGAACAAGTTCAATCGGCTCTCAATCGCAACAACCTATTTCAAACCGCAGTGCGCCCTAAGTCAATTCATTCAATTCTTTTTAGTCGTTACGATGTGGGAATGTCTTATGATCGCCACGTAGATAATGCTTTAATGAATAATGGTAGGATGTGGCGCACCGACGTATCTTTTACTATCTTTATCAGTTCCCCCTCAGAATATAAAGGAGGAGAATTAGTCATTGAAGGTGCTGATGAGGAAAAATCTTATAAGCTAGAAGCAGGTTCGGCAATTATTTATCCTGCGACAACTTTACATCGAGTCAATCCAGTAACTCAAGGTACTCGTTTTGTGGCGGTGGGTTGGGTGCAAAGCTTGGTGCGAAGTGCGAGCGACAGAGAAATTCTTTTCGATCTTGAAACTGCAAGAAGAGTTATCTTTACAAGAGATGGTAAAACAGCCGAGTTTGATTTAATTTCCAAAAGTATTGCTAACTTACTGCGGAAATGGGCTGAAGTGTAGCAGTAATCACCTAATCAGTGAGCAGCTTTTCAATATACTTAGATAAGTTGAGGGGCAACAAAATAATCAGCAGCAAGTAATAATGAGTAAATAACTTGGATGAGTTGAAAGTTGATTTTTGTCATCAATAAACAAATGATTTGTTAAATAAATTTGAGGAGCTATCGATGAAAGAATTAGATGTGAAGTCTACTATTAAAACTCTCAATGAGATTATGGAATATGAACTTGCGGGAGTTGTTCGTTATACTCACTATTCTCTGATGATAACAGGGCCTTATCGTATTCCTTTGGTAGATTTTTTTAAAGCCCAAGCTACCGAATCTTTAACTCACGCCCAACAAGCAGGAGAGATTATTACAGGACTTGATGAAGGTCATCCCAGCCTGAAAATTGCCCCTGTTCAAGAAAGTTCTCACCATGCGATAGAAGAGATCATACAAGAAAGTCTAGAACACGAAAAAAAAGCTCTCAGTCTTTATAAAGAACTCTTAGAAGTAGTAGAAAATTCCAGCGTATATCTAGAAGAATATGCTCGTACTATGATAGGTAATGAGGAAATGCATACTTTGGAATTGAAGAAAATGTTACGAGACTATTCTTTTACTTCCACCTCAAAGACAAAATAAAATTGTTGGTTGTTAGTGGTTAGTTGCTCGTTGCTTGTTGCTCGTTGGCTTTTTGATCTTTACTCCATTCTCTCTGCTTTCCTTCCTTAATCCTTATTCCTTTCTCCTTATTCCTGAAAACTATGTCTTGGCAAAAAGCGATCGCCAATCCAGCAAGAGAATTTAATAAAACTCCTTTGACTGTGATTTCTGGTGCTATACCTGATACCCTCAGAGGGACACTCTATCGTAATGGCCCTGCTCGTTTAAATAGGGGTAAGCAAAGAGTGGGACATTTGTTTGATGGAGATGGTGCGATTTTAGGGATTAATTTTACTGCTGAGGGTGCAAATGCAACCTACAAGTATGTGCAGACAGAAGGTTACATCGCCGAAAGTCAAGCTGAGAAATATCTCTTCCCTAACTATGGCATGACTGCGCCTGGGGCGTTTTGGAACAATGCGACTAAACCAGTCAAAAATTGTGCGAACATCTCTGTCTTGGCTTTAAGCGATCGCCTATTGGCTCTTTGGGAAGGGGGTGTACCCCACAGTTTGGATTTAGCTACTTTAGAAACAATCGGCACGGACAATTTACAGAATACTCTTAATGATTTGTCTTTTTCTGCTCATCCTAAAGTAGATGCTGCTACAGGAGAAATTTTTAATTTTGGCATTAGTCCTGGTAAAGAAACTACTCTCAATATTTATAAAAGCGACGCTACGGGGAAAATTACGAAGAAAAAAGAGGTTTCCCTGCCAGGGTTACCTTTAATGCATGATTTTGCTCTAGCAGGGGACTATTTAGTCTTTGTAATCTCTCCTGTGAGGGTTAATGTACTTCCTGTGCTTTTGGGAAGAAAATCTTACAGTGATGCGATGGAATGGAAACCCCAATTAGGAACACAAATCTGGATATTTGACCGTCACGAACTCTCTTTGGTAAGTCAAGGGGAAACCGATCCTTGGTATCAATGGCATCATACCAATGGTTATGTAAATAGTGATGGCAATATCGTAATCGAATTTGTCCGTTACGAAGATTTCAAAACTAATCAATACCTCAAAGAAGTCGCTACAGGAAATACCAAGACTTCAGCAAAAGGAACACTGTGGCAAGCCATAATTAATCCTCAAACAGCAAAAGTAAGCGAAACACAGCAATTATTAGATCGTCACTGCGAATTTCCGATGCTAGCACCACAAGACGTTGGACAGTCTTGGCGTTACACCTATTTATCTACCCATCGAGATAATGTCGATATCAGTCAAGAACTCCTAACAGCGATCGCTAGATTTGACCGCCAAACAGGTAATTTATCCTTTACGGATCTGGGTGCAAATATGTATCCTTCCGAACCGATTTATGTCTCTCAACCAAATAACCCCGACTCAGGATGGTTACTTACAGTAGTTTATGACGGCGAGCGAGATTTGAGTGAAATAAGGGTTTATAATAGCGATCGCTTAGAAGAAGAGCCAGTGTGTAGTTTGGCTTTACCTAGCGTTATTCCTCCAAGTTTTCATGGTACTTGGAAAAATCAATCATAAATAACTAAAGAATTTTTAACGGGAAAAATTAACGTAAAAGTAGAGCCTTTTCCTGGCAAGCTGTCCAGAATAATACTACCACCACAAGCACTAACTATTGCCTGGGCGATCGATAATCCTAAACCAAAGCCATTAGAACGACGATAGCTATGAGCAGCACGAGCAAAAGGATTAAAAATTTGCTTTCGATCTGAGTGAGCAATCCCCATACCTGTATCCCTTACCCAAAAGCGGACATCAGACTCGTTACAAACAGAACCAATGGAGATTTTACCCCCCAATGGTGTATGCTGAACTGCATTTTCGATTAAATTCATGATTGCTTGGGTTAGCCGTTTGGGATCGATATATAGTTTCCCTTGTCCTACTTTTTCTAATTGTAAATTAGCTTCAGTGAAAACTTTGGCTTTTTGAAAAAGTTTTTGGGTAAAAACTTCGATTTCGATTAACTCAGGTTGTAAAAATTCTGGCTGTTCAACCCTAGTTAAAATCAACAAATCTTCAACTAATCTAGTCATTCGATCTAATTGTTCATTAATAATAGCTTGGGTTTCGTGTTGTTCCTCTGGATCTTCACCCATCAAATCCAAATGACCTTGAATAATAGTAATAGGGGTTTTTAGTTCGTGACTAGCATTCCGAACAAAACTTTTTTGAGTTTGAAAAGCTTTTTCTAAACGTTCCATCATAGCGTTAAAAGTGCTAGCAACTTGCGCCATTTCTCCTTGTCCTAAAATAGAAAGACGCTGGGACAAATCTTTCTCACTAATTTGTTTTGCTGTAGCCGACATGAGCCTTAAAGGTTTTAAAATCCAATCAGAAATAAACCAAGCTCCAATGGAAGTTAATAAGAATAAAGTAGTCGTAACAATGACAATTAATCGCATTGCTAAAGCTGCTTCTTTATACTCGCTGTAAGTAGCACGAGCAACCAAAAAAACTCCTTTATCTTGTCCTGGTGTATCAAAAAGAAAAGTGCGGTAAATAATTTTGCCAACTTCCAACTCTTGAGTCTGAAACTCTCCAGAAACAGTTTCTTTTTGTGAAATCAACCGCTCGATTAATTGCGAATTAGGCTGTAGTGATTGTGGTAAATCATAAATTACAGGAATTGATTGAAAAAAATTGTCTTCTAAAAGAATAATAAAATATTGCTCTTTTTCAACTAAATCATTTCTTAAATAGGCGATCGCTGATTGTTTTACTTGAGATAAATTTTGATTTTTTTTAAGATCAAAATCTGATTCAAATTCGGCAATTTCTGAAGCGATTTCTGCTCGTAAACGACTATCTATTCGTTGAAAAATGACGTTATGAACTGTGGGAATAGAAATTCCCATTAAAATTGCTAATAAACCAAGATAGCAAAGTAAAATTTGAGTACGAACTTCAATAAATTTTTTTTTATACCATGGAAGACCGTTTGTCTGGCGATCGCTAAAGTCCGAGGGATGTTTCATGTGATGAAAAGCAATAAGTAACTTTTGCTTGTCAAGAAAGAAGCTAAAAAAATTAAATATGATATTATATTGTCACAAAATATATATGTAAGCTTTTATAAAAAAGCTTATCTTAATGGTAAGACAATAGTGAACTTTGAACCTTTACCTAAACGGCTTGATAATTCAATTTTTCCTCTATGAGCTTGAGCGATCGCATTAACAATAGAAAGACCCAAACCAGTACTTTTTTCATCATGATTTTTTGATACCGTTTGGAAACGTTGAAAAATGCGTTGTCGATCTTCTTCTGCAATACCAGTTCCCGTATCTCGCACCCATAAACAAAAGTGATTGTTATTAATAGCAGAACCAATAGCAATAGTATCTTCTGGTTTCGTGTGTTTAGTAGCGTTTTGAGCCAGATTGGTAATTGCTTGAACTATTCTTTGACGATCTGCTAGTATTTCTCCTATTCCCACAGCTTCCAATTGCCATTGGCGTGAAGCAATTGCTTGAGATTTGATATATATTTCTTCAGTTAAAGTACTCAGGCTAACTTTTTCTAGCTGTAAAAAATTAGGTTGCTCGGATTTAGCTAACAAACTCAGATCGGTAATCAAACGATTCATTCTTTCTAATTCATCAAAAATAAGCTCTTTAGTCTCTTCTTGCTCTTCAAGGCTATCCCCCATCAAATCTAAATGACCTTGAACAATCGTAATGGGAGTTTTTAGTTCGTGACTGACATCACTTAGAAATTGCTGTTGGTTAACAAAAGCTGATTGCAGTCGTTCTAACATTTCATTAAACGTGATACTCAGTTGAGTAACCTCATCATTACCATAAACTTGAATTCGCTGGTCTAAATTATTTTTACTAATTGCTCGTGCAGTTTTTGTCAGTGAACGTAAGGGAGATAAAATTTTTCCTGTAAAAATCCAAGCCAAAACCGAAGTAATAGCAATGGCAATTGCGGTAACCTGAATCATAATTAAAATTGCTTCATCAACTTCTTGTAGCTGATTTTGAGTAGCGATTGCAACTACAAAAACTCCTTTTACTTCTTGATCAATTCTAATTGGTTCGGCTAAATAGGCAATGAGATCGTGAGAATCACCTATTTCTCCTCGCTCTGGTAAAGTAAGTTTTTGCCAATGTTTAACTATTCTAGAATTAGCACCGATCGAGCTTGGTAATCTTGAAGGTTCGGAAGCGTAAAAACCATCAGGAAGTAAAGCAATTGTATATTCATCACTAATAGGGATATTACGCCTCAAGAATACATTGAAAATCGCAGTAATGTTACCGCCAAAAGGCTGTGCTGTCTCTGGATCTTTGCCATCTAATAATAACTGCAATTCCTGTATTTCTTGCTCAAGAGCTTGTTCTATTCTCGCATCAAGACGCAATAATAATACTCTCCGAATTGCTATAATAGCCCCAGAAAAAGTCAACAGAATTAAAATACAATATACAGCCAAAATGCGAATTTGAAATCTATGAGATATACCTTTACTTTTGTGTTTGTTAATCATCTTTGATACTAATTATATTTCTCTGACTTATATATAGACAAGTCAGATTAATGGAATACTAAAGCCCTCATAAATTAAGATAGAAGGTCTGCTAAATATTAGGATTTGCTCCACATACCCCCAAATCAATTAAAAAATTGTACTTACTTATCATTATTCAAGAAACTGGCTAAATTTTGAGTAATATCAGATTACTTTATAGTTTTTAGTTTCCACAGTTTGCAACTAATCCAAGTTAATGATGAATTAATTAAGCAGCCCAAAAAGATGTATCTATGTAAGTTCTGTAGTAGAAAAGATTGATATATGATTAAAGCCAATGGTTTTATAATAGGAGCTGTGTAAAATAGAATCCTTTTACCATCTACCTTTGAGCGCAAAGCCTGTCAACATCGCGATTAGAGATGCTCCCTAGCCAGAAGCCTCTCTCACGGTCAAAACTCGTTACAATCATTTATGTCCTGAATCATCCGTGTAAATGCCTAATCTCTCTGAGTCCCTGGATACCATTCGCATTCGTGGTGCGCGACAGCATAACCTCAAAGATGTCAATCTCGATCTGCCTCGTAATAAACTAATTGTGTTTACTGGGGTATCGGGTTCGGGTAAATCCTCTTTAGCGTTTGATACCATCTTTGCAGAAGGACAACGGCGTTATGTAGAGTCTTTAAGTGCTTACGCTAGACAGTTTTTAGGACAATTAGATAAACCCGATGTCGATGCCATTGAAGGCTTAAGTCCCGCCATTTCTATCGATCAAAAGTCTACTTCCCATAATCCTCGTTCTACTGTGGGTACAGTCACAGAAATTTATGATTATTTAAGGTTATTATTTGGTCGGGCTGGTGAACCTCATTGTCCAAAATGCGATCGCTCTATTGTACCCCAAACCATCGATGAAATGTGCGACAAGGTAATGGCATTAAGCGATCAAACCAAGTTTCTGATTCTCGCACCAGTAATTAGGGGTAAAAAGGGAACTCATAAACAGCTATTATCCAGTTTGGCTTCTCAGGGGTTTGTTCGGGTAAGAGTAAATGGAGAGGTAAAACAGTTAGCAGAAGAGATTACTTTAGAGAAAAATTACGCCCATAATATAGAAGTAGTAGTAGATCGCTTAGTCAAAAAACCTGGGATTGAAGAACGTTTAGCCGATTCCCTGAGTACTTGTTTAAGTCTTGCTGATGGCATTGCTGTAATTGATGTTATCCCTGATTCTAATAACAAAAAATCAACGATAGAGACATCCCGACGGAACGTCTCTACTAACGATGAACAAACCAACGAAATCGTATTTTCCGAAAACTTTGCCTGTCCCGAACATGGTGCAGTCATCGAAGAGTTATCACCTCGTTTGTTTTCTTTTAACTCTCCTTACGGTGCTTGTCCCCATTGTCACGGGATTGGTAGTATGCGGACATTTGCTCCAGAATTAGTAGTACCCGATCCTAAACAACCATTATACAGTGCGATCGCTCCTTGGTCGGATAAAGATAATACTTACTATCTCTCTCTGCTTTACAGTGTTGGAGAAGCTTATGGTTTTGATATTCAAACTCCTTGGCATAAGTTAACTAAACCACAAAAAGACATCTTACTCTATGGTACAGAAGAACCAATTTTTTTCTACTCAGATAGTCGTGGTGGCGGAGAAGGTTATCACCGTAATTACTATGGCATTGTTAGAATGCTGGAACGCAATTATCGCGAAACTAGTTCTGATGGGGTTAAACAGAAATTAGAACAGTATTTAATTAATCAGCCTTGTGAAGTCTGTAACGGAAAACGCTTAAAACCAGAATCTTTGGCTGTGCGTTTAGGACAATATAGAATCAACGATCTGGTAAGTGTTCCCATCCGCGATTGTCTCAATAAAATTAACCATTTTCAGCTTACCCAGCGTCAAGCATTAATTGGGGAATTAGCTCTCAAAGAAATCAAAGCCCGTTTGCAATTCCTCTTAGATGTCGGTTTAGACTATCTGACTTTAGAACGTGCTGCCATGACATTATCAGGGGGAGAAGCCCAAAGAATCCGCCTTGCTACCCAAATTGGTGCAGGTTTGACAGGGGTACTATATGTACTTGATGAGCCTAGTATCGGTTTACATCAAAGAGATAACGATCGCTTACTCACTACCTTACAAAAACTGCGAGATTTAGGCAACACATTAATCGTAGTAGAACATGATGAAGATACTATCAGATGTGCCGATCATATTGTGGATATAGGGCCCCATGCAGGAGTTCACGGTGGGGAAATAGTCGTTGAGGGTAGTTTTAAAAAATTACTTGCTGCTAAAAAGTCCCTTACAGGAGCCTATTTATCCCACAAAAAAGTTATCACTACTCCCACCGAAAGAAGAGAAGGTAAGCAAGTCTGTCTTTCACTCCAAGACTGTCATCAAAATAATCTCAAACATATCGATGTTGATATTCCTCTGGGTAAATTTGTTGCCATCACAGGGGTATCAGGTTCGGGGAAATCCACTTTAATTAATGAATTACTCCATCCCGCACTGCAACATCACCTGACTAAAAAGAAACCCTTTCCCACTAAATTAGGTACAATCAAAGGCTTACAAGCAATTGATAAAGTAATCATCATCGATCAATCTCCTATTGGTAGAACACCTCGTTCTAACCCTGTTACCTACACGGGAGTTTTTGATGCTATTCGAGCTATTTTTGCCGAAACTATCGAAGCCAAAGCCAGAGGATACAAGGCAGGAAGATTCTCTTTTAACGTCAAAGGAGGGAGGTGCGAAGCCTGTAGCGGACAGGGTGTCAACGTCATTGAAATGAATTTTCTCCCTAATGTATATGTGCAATGCGATGTTTGTAAAGGTGCCAGATATAACCGCGAAACCCTCCAAGTTAAATATAAAGGTTATTCCATTGCCGATGTACTTAACATGACAGTAGAAGAAGCCTTAGAAATCTTTCAAAACATCCCTCGCGCCCAGAAAAAGCTGCAAACCCTCGTAGATGTCGGTTTAGGCTACATCAAACTTGGACAACCAGCCCCCACCCTCTCAGGCGGAGAAGCCCAAAGAGTCAAACTCGCCTCTGAATTATCCCGACGCGCCACGGGAAAAACTCTCTATCTCATTGATGAACCCACTACGGGCTTATCATTCTACGATGTTCATCACCTCTTGAATGTTTTACAGCGATTGGTAGATAAAGGTAATTCTTTAGTAGTTATCGAACACAACTTGGATGTTATTCGTTGTTCTGATTGGATTATTGACTTAGGGCCAGAAGGAGGCGATAAAGGAGGAGAAGTTATAGCTACAGGAACTCCTGAAGAAGTAGCAGAGAATAAGAGTTCTTACACAGGGAAGTATTTAAAACAAGTTTTGCAAAGATACAATAATTAACTGCGATATCAGTACAATAGGCATTACCCACGCTCTGCCATTTTTTAACTACGGTCGAGAAACGGTCGTTCATAATTCGGAATCTAATCTAGCAATCCAAGCTTCTGATTTTACCTTGGGATTATACCCCGTGCCAACTATAGTCAAGCCATCAGCAGAAATATCTGATGGCTCTTCTAATGTCCAACCAGTCAAGTCCAAGTTATGTTCGTTTTCTAAAACATTTTTTAGAGATCGCATTCCATTCTTTTTATCCCAAATAAAGGCTTCCCATCCTCTGGCAGAATGGCTTTTTCCTACAACAATATTTCCATCAGCCGATACCGCCAAAGCAATACTAGCAAAATGACCGCCAGGAAGATCCCCTAAACCCACCATGCCATTAGCTTTACTCCAGATAAAGGCTTCTTCTCCTTCCCAAGGAATACCTTTCTCCTTTTTATGAGAAGTCCCTCGTCCTACAACAACTGAACCATCTGCTGATACGTCATAAGCCTCGCTGTAAAATCTGCCACCAGGAAAATCGCCCAAACCCACCATGCCATTAGTTTTACTCCAGATAAAAGCTTCTCTTCCGTTAGCAGAAGTTCCTTGCCCTACGACGACTGAACCCTCTGCCGATACTCCATGAGCCTTGCTGTAAAAATCACCATCAGGAAGATCTTCCAAACCAACCATTCCCGCAGCTTTATTCCAGACAAAGGCTTCCCATCCATTAGCAGAATTACTTGAACCTACCACAAAATCACCATCTGCTGATATATCATAAGCATTACTATTAGAACTACCGCCAGGGAGATCGCCTAGACCGATCATCCCATTAGCTTCATTCCAGATAAATGCTTGCTTGGTTGTACCAGAACTCCCGACAACAATAGTTCCGTCAGCCGATACGGCAGAGGAATAACTAAGATATACACTGCCTGAAAGCTCGCCAAGATCGCCTAATCTTATTATTTCATCAGTGTTATTCCAGATCAGGGCTTCCCATCCACCATTCTCAGAACTTCCTTTTCCTGCTACAACATTACCGTCTGCCGATACTCCAAAAGCAGAACTATCAAAATTACCACCAGGAATATCGCCTAATCCCTTAAAAAAAGCTTTCCTCGCTTCACCAGATGATACAAATCCGAGCGAGACTGTAGATAAAGATAGAAATAAGAGCTTAAAGGAAAATCGCATAGTCAAATATTTAAAACTTAAACTATCTTGACAGAAAAATAGAGCCTAAAAGCAATTAATTAGTAGCATTTATCCATCCAAAACTCAGAAATAAAATGAAGCGTGTTATTCAGTTACAGATTAGCAGAAATAGCAAAAGAGCGATCGCTTCACCAATAACTAATACCGTATTAAAGTAACATATAAGTTACTATATATTGGTATGGAAGTCAGAGAATATATTAGAGAGGATGGCTCAAATCCCTATCAGAAGTGGTTTAATAGCTTAGATGCTCAAGCTGCTGCCAAAGTTACAGTAGCCATAACCCGCTTAAAGCTGGGTAATACTTCAAACGTTAAATGGTTTGATGGCATTGGTGAGTACAAGATTAATTGGGGAGCAGGTTATAGAATATATTTAGCGCAAGAAGGGAAAGAATTAATAATCTTATTTGGTGGTGGAACGAAGAAGAAGCAGCAAGCAGATATCAAGAAAGCTAAAACTCTATATCAGGAATACAAAGCTCGCAAACGAAAATTAAATAAGAAAAATAAAAAATAGCAAAAATGACTATAACGAGAGATATTACGGAAACAGTCAATGAACGACTCAAAAAAGACCCTGAATTTGCCAAAGCATTATTAGATGAAGCTGCTTCTTTATTACTCAATGGCGAACCAGAAACAGCAAGACTAATATTAAGAGATTTAGTGAATGCTACTATCGGCTTTGAACAATTAGCCCAACAAACATCTTTACCAAGTAAAAGCTTACATCGAATGTTGTCCGCAAAAGGCAATCCAACTATGAATAACCTAACTGCAATTTTCGATGTTTTACGCCAAAAACTAAAAGTTAATTTAGAAGTGACAACAATTACTTACAATTAATAATAAGAATTAAAATTATAGGATTTATGTTGGGAAAAAATAAAAAGCGATGACACTATTCTTTAAAACTAATTTGCCAACATTAAAATAATTCACCAGGGGAACTTTTAACAATTTTGCCTCCAACTTGGCGAATACAATTTTTCCAATCATCTAAAGGGAAGTAGTCCTAAATATCTACTTCTTGATGGATAAAATCAGGCACCTTTACTGATTCAGCTAAATTAAATAATTTTTCGGAAAATAGCGATCGCTTATAAACAAAATTAAACTTATTTAGCAATTAAAGAGGTAAACCCAGCCACAAAATAATGTGACTGGGTTTTTTGTAGCAATAAAAATTAAAAAACTGAAATGGAATAAAAATAATTACCTAAATTGAGATAAACTTGCATTCTGGTAATAGTGAGCCAAAATTTGGTTATAGCCAACTCCTTGTTTTGCCAGATGATAAGCACCCCATTGACTCAAACCTAAACCATGACCAAAGCCTCTACCATAGACTTTAACACTGCTACCATTGGCTTGAATACGGAAAAGAGTACTGCGTAAATCCAAAGCTTTACGGATTTTTTTGCCACTTACTTCAGTTGTACCACGATCGCCGACTATCTTCAGGCTGACAATTCTTCCTTGAGGAGTAACTTTTTCAGGAATCATATTTTTAATGTTACCCACTCCTATACCAAGCAAATTATTAAATTGACTCAGAGGAAAATATTTATCCCACTCAAAAACAGGCGATTCATGATCGTAATCTATCACTCCTCTAAGATAGGGTAAAGGAGATGTCCAGATATCTTCGACATTCTCGGTATGTCCCCCAGAGGAAGAATGAAACGCAGCTAAAATAACACTGTTGTTATAGGTCATTATTTGCCCAGCTGTGCTGTTAACTGCTTCGTGGGTGGTAACGTATTCTGTATTTAAGCCTTTGTATACCTGAGTGCTAATGGTAGTGTCTACATCATAAAGACTATTCTGTCCTGTTTTACGCTTGTATAATGCATAGGAGCGGGCTGCTACAGCTTGGGCTTTTAAAGCTTCAATGGGCCAGGTAGAAACTGCTTCTGCACCTACTACACTATAGAGATAATGCTCTAAATCGACGTGATTGATAGCAGTAATACTATTGCCACTGAGTATTAAACGGGTTTTTCCTCGATACCAGCGATCGCCAATCCAGACATAACCATTATTTGTTGGTTCAACAATAATTTCTGATGCTTGCAACCGATCTAATAGTATTTTGCCACTCTTTGGTTGAGCAGATAAAGCAGCCATTGGCGTTAATTCACCGATTTTATTTCCCGTGTTGTCTTTTACTACCGCAGTAGTAGAACTACCTACTTTAACACTACTAATATTTTTTTGAATTGCCACTCGTAATTCGAGAGCTTGGGCAGGTAATACTAAAACAAGCCAGAGTAAAAGCGAGAAAAACCAAGGATATTTACGATTAATCAATAAACGATTTACTAGAGAAGGAATGATTGTCTTTTTTTGTTGTAATTTCATATAACTCAAGTCTCCTAAGAAGGCTGGCAATAGGGTCTAGTCTGTTACGATGCTCAATTGAGTAATAGTGTTTCTTACAAATGGTATTTTCGTCAACTGTAATTATTGTTAATGTTTTGCTGAAGTGACTATAGTTCTGTGTAGAAAAGTAATTGAGATAAAATGAACCAAAATCTATGTTGCAAGATTTTGGTAGTAATTATCAAGTTAATTGAATAATACTTTTGAACTAATAAGCACAGTTGACTTTAATTAGCCCAACTGCCTGATTGGTTATTGTTATGATCTCCAATGAAAAAACTTTGTCACAGTGGATGATATCTTCTTTTACATTCCGCTTGCCGATTCCCTTTTAATCTTTAATTAAGATTGCCAGACGATTCCCATCAAACCACAGTAGAAATATTCTCAAGGAAAAAAATTAATGTTTGACTCTAGAGTTAGTGGTATTTTGCTTCATCCCACCTCTTTTCCCAGTCCTTTTGGGATTGGAGATTTGGGAGAAAATGCTTACAAGTTTATTGATTTTATGGCTGATGCTGACCAACAGGTATGGCAAATTTTACCCCTTGGTCCCACTGGCTACGGTAACTCCCCTTATTTGTGCTATTCTGCTTTAGCAGGAAATCCGCTTCTCATTAGTCCTGAAAAACTACTAGAAGACAATTTATTAGCCGAAGACGACTTAAACAATTTACCCGATTACTTTTTGGATCGAGTAGATTACAGTTTGGTAATTGCTACCAAAATTCCTTTACTGAGAAAGGCAAGTCTGAAATTTCAACAACAAGCTACAGAAACAGACTTAAAAGAATTTAATCGCTTTTGCGATCGCCATGCCAACTGGTTGGATGATTATGCCCTCTTCATGGCACTTAAAGAAGCCCATGAAGGTAAAAGTTGGCATCAATGGGATAAATCTATCGCCTGCCGTCAACCAGAAGCTATTACTCAATGGGCACTCGATCTAAAAGATGAAATATTCTTACACAAATTCTGGCAATATCTCTTTTTCTCACAATGGAAGCAGTTAAAAACCTATGCCAACGAAAAAGGAATTTCCATTTTTGGAGATATTCCCATTTATGTTGCTCATGATAGTGCTGATGTTTGGTCACATCCCGATATCTTCTGTTTAGACAAAAAAACAGGAGAAGCTGCGTTAATGGCGGGAGTACCACCAGATTATTTTAGTGCTACTGGTCAGTTGTGGGGTAACCCCGTTTACAACTGGGATGAGTTAGAAAAAACTGATTTTCAATGGTGGATTAGAAGAGTCGAAGGTATTTTAGAATACGTCGATATTATTCGGGTAGATCATTTCCGAGGTTTTGAGGCTTATTGGGCTGTGCCTCAAGGGGAAACCACTGCTATGAGTGGTAAGTGGTTAAAAGCCCCTGGAGACAAGTTTTTTGAGCTACTGAAGCAAGATTTAGGAGAGTTACCTATTGTGGCAGAAGATTTAGGGGTAATTACTCCTGAAGTAGAAGCCCTACGGGATCAATTTGGCTTTCCTGGGATGAAAATTTTACATTTTGCTTTTGACAGCGATCGCCTTAATCCCTTTCTCCCTTACAATTACAATAACTGCAACTGTATTGTCTATACAGGCACCCACGATAATAATACTACTATCGGCTGGTTTAACTCTCGTGACCCTGAAGCTCAAGCCAGAGTAGTAGACTACTTGGGATGTATCTGTGACGATGGCATTCACTGGGCATTAATTCGTCTCGCAATGAGTTCGGTAGCTAACACTGCAATTGTTCCTTTCCAAGATGTTTTAGGTTTGGGTACAGATACCAAGATGAATACTCCTTCTACAGTAGAAGGTAATTGGGAATGGCGTTGTCGCCAAGAAGCCTTTAACCCAGAACTTAGCGGTCGTTTAAAGTATTTAACTTATCTTTACGGTAGAATGCCAGTCCCTAAAACTATTGGCTAATCTGAAATGGGGAAATTACTTAAGAGTTTTTACAGTAGTTTTTTATGATAAATTACTGTAAAACTTATTAACAGTTGAATCAATAAAGTAAACTTTTGTATTTGCTAATATAGTTACTATAAGTTTTTAATCAACATTTTTGACTAAAAAATTTTCCATACTAGGAAAACGCTATATTAGCTTATTACTTTGCGATCGCATTTAGCTAATACCTAGTTTAGCAGGTACATTTTTCGCTAAATAACACTATTTTTTCGCTCAAACTTGGTTAATCAATAATTAATTAAGTAAGAAGAATATTCTTCTTAACTCATAAAAACAATTACTATTTTTATAGGTGTCTATTTCTCCTCTCCACTACTTTCGCTATGATCTCCGAACACACAAAACACAAATTTCATTTACAAGTAGATACAAAACTAGGTCATCTCAAAGATGTCCTCTCTTGGTTTGAAAGACTCATTAGTCCTTACTTACCCCAAAAAACAGGCTGGCAATGCGAAGTCGCTCTAGCAGAAGCTTTTACCAATGCAGTTCGTCATGCTCATCATGATTTACCTGCATCAACTCCTATTGATTTAGAAGTAGAATTATTTCCTAATTTTTTAGAAATTAGAGTTTGGGATTCTGGTAAACCATTCGATCTTAAAGCGCAGCTATTAGCCAACGAGAAAAATGTCACTTCCATCGAAAAAGAAGGAGGCAGAGGACTACAATTTATCAAAAAATTAACTGATGAATTGCAATATCTTACCTCCCCCGATTATCGTAATTGTTTAGTTATTAGGAAAAAATATGCTTCACTAAACTCAATTTAGTTTAAATTTCCGCCGAAGCCCTCTCAATTAATCGTGCAGCCAAGGTTTGTGTTCCTGTATGCTCGTAGTAGTTTGTTGTCAAATCGAGAAAAGCTGCTACATAATCGAGCTTATTTTCCGAAAATTCTAAAAATCCTTGAAGTTTAGTAAAAACTTCTTCTGGTGTGAGATTTCTTTGGGCGACAAAATTGCTCATCCAGCCTTTAACTGAGTCAAAACTGTTACCAATAAAATCAAGTTGGTTGCGAGAGTCTTGCCCAGGAATTAACTCTTTTACTCCTTTAAATGTGGGGTTCGCTTCTAAATCTTTATGGCTCATCTTACCCAAGGTAGATTGTGCTTTCAAAATAAAATCGGGTCCTAAAGGTATTAAACCATCGACACAAACTAAAGCTGCCATTCGCATCAGAGATTCACCACCATAATCGCCTAAAGCAGCTACGAAATCCCCAATGCTGTCGCCAGGTATACCATTAATCTGACAAAAAGCCACTAGCTCTACCACTAGCTTGATACAAAGATCGATCGATTGTGCCTTGTCGGGATTGGGAGTTACTCGACTTAAAAAACCTCCTACCAAAGGTATCTTATCTCCTACCTTGTTAGCTAAAGCTGCCGCACCCAAAGCACTATCAGCACGATCCACAGTTTGATAGAGCCATAATGCCTTCTGATAACCCTGAGATTTATCATTATACAGCCAGATAGCACGATCGCCGATTTGCTGGATCATCTCCTCATCTGACTCTCCTGTAACATGGCGAATCATATTTTCAAAACCCACTATATTTTGCCACCCTCCAGGGACGACAAAATCAAGAGAGCTTAACATCATAGTGGTGATATTTTTGGTTGGTAAATTATCCACCAGTTCAAAAATTGGTTTGCTCATTTGGTTATTTCCTCTTAGCTCTTAAAGTGTTTATGTTCAGTATCAGTGCTTAATTCAAACCAGACAAACCCTGAAGATCGAACTTACTCAACCAATCTTTGCGATCATTCTCAGTAAAAGAATCATTACGGGAAGACACTTTCACTTGAAATCTATCCCCTACCAATAAAGCGTTACTTTTACTTCCTTGTTTAACTGCGGGATAACCAGCAATAGTTTCTTGGCTACTTTGGAATTTAGTCTTAGCAGCAGAATTGTTGAGGGTATCAGAAATTGCCATGACAGCTACTTCTTCACCGTCTTTTTTGAGCTTCGCTTCAGCAAAACCCTTTTTCTCTTGAGTATAGACTCTCTCATAGCCATCACTCGCACTGGGGAAATAACGATTAAAATTACCACCAGGCTCCGATTCTTGGACTACCGTAGTTGCGCCCTTGCTGCTACTGTCTTGTTGTGCTTGATCGAAACGAGAGGGAACTTGTTCCGTACAAGAAGTAGTCAGGAATAAAACGCCGATCAGACAAATTGCTAGAATTTTACGCCAACTTTTCATGATTTATGTTATTGAATATACCGTTTATCTCTGAATATATACCAAGAATATTTACAGAATTGATGATATCTTTAATAAAGTTTTAAATACAAAGCTCTTCAATACATAGAATGTTTACTGTATTTGCACTTTAGTAAGGATAAAATAATAATACTAACGCCAGGAAAAGTATAATTTGAAAAGTCATTTTGCTTCTTCAGTGTTATAACTTTAAGTAACATAACTTATCGATAAACATTGACCGAGCGGGTCACTATCTTCCCCCATAAAAGTAGTAACAAATATCTATCTATATCATACAATACAAAAAATATGCGTATTCTGATTTACTCTTATAATTACTATCCAGAACCCATCGGCATTGCGCCGTTAATGACTGAATTAGCAGAAGGAATGGTCAAGCGAGGTCACGAAGTTAGAGTAATCACGGCTATGCCTTGGTACCCAGAAGGAGAAATTAACCCAGAATACAAAAGAAAACTATTTTGTACTGAAGATATCAATGGAGTGAAGGTTCAAAGATGCTATATTTGGACTCGTCGCCAAAGAAATGTCGTTAATAGAGCGGGTTTTGAATTTAGCTTCATGTTTTTAAGCTTGCTACAAGCTTTTCGGGGTTGGCGACCTGATGTGATTCTCTTAACAGTTCCAGGATTACCAGTGTCAGTTTCCGCAGCTATTTTAAGTACAATTTATCGTTCCCCTATTGTTTTAAATTTACAAGACATCTTACCTGACGCAGCAGTTCATGTAGGATTAATTAACAATTCTAAAATCATCACAATTCTCAAAAAGTTAGAAAAATTCGCCTATAGTACAGCTACTAAAATTAGTGTAATTGCGGATGGTTTTACCAAAAATATTCTAGCAAAAGGAGTAGAATTAGACAAAATAAGTGAAATTCCTAATTGGGTAGATATTAATTTTATTAAGCCACTACCAAAAGAAGACAGTTCCTTTTTACTAAAAAATAAACTACAGGATAAATTTGTGGTTTTATATTCTGGTAACATCGCCCTTACCCAAGGTTTAGAGACAGTTATTGATGCTTCATCCCGCCTCAAACATTTATCTGATATTGCAGTAGTTATAGTAGGGGAGAGTAAAGCTCTCAAAAGACTGCAAAAATACTGTGAAAAACATGGCGTTGATAATGTAACTCTACTACCCTTTGAACCAAGAGCCAAACTACCAGAAATGTTGGCGGCTGCGGATGTAGGTTTGGTGGTGCAAAAGAAAAATGTTCTTGATTTTAATATGCCCTCAAAAATTCAGGTTTTACTAGCTAGTGGACGTGCTATTTTGGGTTCTGTTCCCTCCACAGGTACAGCAGCTAGCGCATTGAGAAAAAGTGGTGGCGGTGTTATTGTACCACCAGAAGACCCTCAAGCATTAGCCAATGCAATTATTCAATTATATGAAGACCGTCCCTTAGCAGCTAGATTGGGTCGTCAAGGTAGAGTATATGCAGAACAAAATTATGCTTTTGAATCAGCCTTAGATAAGTACGAACAACTTTTTGTTTCTGTTCTTAATAGCTCTGATGTCAAAAGCTCTTCTACAATTATTGGTAAAGTATAGGACTGAGCAAAATCTACTGGTGAGTACAAAACAAAATCTTTGGCGAAAACAAGTAATAACGTGGTTAGAATATAATGTATCTTCCCATCGTATAAATCATATTTTGGGCGTCGAAGCAACTTGTATTCACTTAGCAAAGTGTCATCAGCTACCTGAGAAAAAAGCAGCTAAAGCAGGGCTACTTCACGATTTAGCCAAATTCTTTCCGCCAGATCGACTATTGCGTATTGCTCGCAAAGCTAACATTGAAATCGATGAGATATCTCAGCAACATCCTCATTTGCTTCATGCAGATGTCAGTGCGGTAGTGGCTCAACAAGAATTTGGCGTAAAAAGCACAAAAATTCTCGACGCAATTAAAAATCATACTTTAGGCAATCCTGAAATGAGTTCTTTAAGCTGTATCGTTTATCTTGCTGATAAGATCGAACCTAATCGCGGAAATACTAACGAGTTAAATCGTTTACGAGAAATTGCTACTGACAACCTTTATCAGGGTGTTTGGGAAACCAGTGACTATACTTTACAATATTTGGTAAGCGATCGCAAATTAATCCATCCTCGTACTGTTTTGACGCGCAATTGGGCATTAAGGAAAGTGAAGAAAACAGCCTCTTTATAAATATTTCTGACGTTTAATGTGAATTGGGTTTTAAAACCCGTGTAATTTCCTTGCTCATTGGAAATTCATCACTTTTGGCGAACCTAAAAAACTTTACGGTATCAAGGGCGTTTTTAATTCAGATAAGGTGTACTTTGTATAACTGGAAATAAGTACTGAGGCAAAATTAATGGTCTGGTTTGGAGCAATAGGTAGGGGAAAGACAAAAATAATTATAACCAAGGCTGAGAATGCCCCGATCTCTTTGTGCTAGGGGATCGAAAGCCTGACTAATTCTCACTGAATTGTCGTTAAAATTAAGTAAGGAAAACAAAAACCATAAAAAAATTCCTCTTCGGTATAAATTCACTACAATAATAGAATGTTTTCAATTTACTCAATTAAAACTTACGCATTCAACAGTAGAATTTTAGAAATTTAATGAGCAATTCACCACAATATGAATTAAATGGTACTGCTACTCAAGAAAAAAGGATCCCTGTTACTGCTGAAATTTCTAGCGAACAACTAGCCCATGGTATTGCAGAAGCAGCAGATGATAAAAAAGCATCAGATATTGTCCTTTTAAAGGTATCTGAGATTTCTTACCTAGCAGATTATTTTATAGTTGCTACAGGATTTTCTGCTACTCAGGTTAAAGCTATTTGTGATTCTATCGAAGAACAAATTGAAGCCAAGTATCAATTAATACCTCTAAGAGTTCAAGGAAAAACTGATGGGAGATGGGTTGTCGTAGATTACGGGGAAGTTATCGTTCATATATTTATGCAGGAAGAAAGAGAATATTATAATTTAGAAGCGTTCTGGGGACATGCAGAACGTATTGAATTTAGTGCAACTTAGTATTTCTGCAATTAAGTATAGATCTAGAACATGAACAAATCTGCTACTCAATTTTGTCCAGTTCCCCAAGAACAACAACCCACTCATGAATATCAACAATTACAAGATTCCTGGTTTTTTAGCTGGGCTACTTTAGAACCTACAGACTACATTAAAAAACTGCTTGGGGTGGGTTTTGCCACATCAATTATTGCAGCACCCATTGCAGCAGCTAGCTTTTTGCCGACAAAGTATCCTGTGAAGTTTTTCCTTTCCAGTATTGGTGGAATGACTTTTTTAACCGCTTTAGTACTATTTCAATTATACTTTGGCTGGTCTTATGTGTGCGATCGCTTGTACCAAGAGCGAATTTCTTATGAAGAGTCAGGATGGTACGATGGGCAAGTTTGGCTCAAACCAGAGTCTATGTTAACACGCGATCGCTTAATTGTTGGTTACGAAGTTCAGCCGATTCTCGACCGCATTAAAAAAACTTTTGTGTTTTTGTTATGTATAGTCATTGTTGGCAGTATAATCTGGTTCGTTTAGCAAGATCAAAAATAACTCATGACTAGGGGAAAACGAACTCATACACCCAAGCTGGAAGTTCATCTCTTGAGAGAGGGCATTGGGGAATCAGTTCATAAAATTGAAGCAGTGGTTAGTGACAATCGGAATCGTTTGATGTTACTAGCTGGTAATTCGCAAACTGCAACCTTTATCCGTTCTGCACTCAAACCTTTTCAAGCATTGGCAGTTACTAGTAGCGGCATCTTAGAGCGATATGACCTTACAGAAAAAGACTTAGCAATTATTTGTAGTTCCCATGGTGGCACTATCGAACAGGCGAGACAGGTATTTAATATTCTGTGGCGTGCTGAGATTGCCCCCACTGCTTTACAATGCCCAATTTCTGAAGGGAAACAAAGTCCTCTACAACACAACTGTTCTGGAAAACACGCTGGAATGTTAGCAGTTTGTCAGCAGCGTAATTGGTCACTTAATACTTATTTGCATCGTTCCCATCCAGTACAGCAGTTGATTTTAAATAAGGTTGCAGATATTTTATCTATGCCTGGGGATGAGTTGATTCAAGCTCGTGACGATTGTGGCGCACCGACTTATTCGATGCAATTGCAACAGATGGCTTATCTTTATGCTCATTTAGCTTCAGGTAATAGTTTAGGTTTAGAGCGTACAGTACGCGCTATGACCAACTATCCTCAGATGGTATCAGGAAAAGGTAATTTTGATACAGAGTTAATGCTGTTAACAGGAGGCTCGATTGTTAGCAAATCTGGTGCGGAAGGCATCCAATGTATTGGTCGAGTTGGCGAAGGTATGGGTTTGGCGATTAAAGTAGCTGATGGGGCAAAAAGAGCCAAATACGCAGTAGCAATCCATCTCTTAAGGCAAATGGGTTGGATATCTCCCGCCATTGCGGAAAATCTAGCAGAAAAATTCATGAAACTCACCGATCATAAGCGTTTAGAAGTCATTGGAGAACTGGCAATGGTCTAAAAAAAAATTTCTGTGTTTAGTTGCTATTTAACGAATATCTTGTTATATTAGTTAAGGCGACGCGGGATAGAGCAGTCTGGTAGCTCGTCGGGCTCATAACCCGAAGGTCGGTGGTTCAAATCCGCCTCCCGCCATATTTAAAATTAAATTAATAAGCGTAGTGCCTATTTAAGCTACTAGTCTTAAGTTATGCACTACAAGCTTTACTAAAAATTCGCTTACTAACCTATTATTAATACATACTCGCACGGTTTTAAAATAGATAGCCCAGCGATCTTGGAGAATTTTTGGCTTAACTTGTCTTTTCTGTAAAGCAAAACAAAGACTAGCGACTATGATAATATCTAGTTGATTTTATCAAATCCTGTTTTTATTCTGAATTATCATTCCAAGTTAATTAGCTGTAAGCCATAAGCTATAATCCGTGGGGTTTGTCGGCAATTTTTTCTCTGACTCATCGGCTTTGATTTCAAGATTTTCTAAATCAAGTTGCTCCACATAGTTATTAAAAATAATGATTCAGATCGGTAGTTTGTCAATCTCTGTTATGACTTTCTGCTAATGATGGTAAACATCCTGCCGTTTGATACCTCTTTTATAACTTTGAGGTCAAACCTTGATTTTTTGTGGGCTGAATACAAGGTATCTTCGTTAAAAATCCCCTTAATCATAAAAGAGGATTGATACCAAATCCGAATTATATACCCAGTTTATAGATGAAACCGTTAAACCTTGCAGAGACGTATCATGATACGTCTCTACACTGAATATTTATTGAGGGTTTTACTAAACAGATTTGGTACGATTATCTCTAATCAAATGAATCGACGAGGTAACTGCTAGCTTAGGAGAGTCCACGTTTGCTTTATAAGTTTGTTAACACAAAATTTAAGCAGCAGTTGATTTTGATGTTTTTATACAAAATTGTAGACAAGTAATTTGTCGGTCAAGAATGGCTCTCGTATCTTTTGATTGAACCACAAATTCGGTTTCGACTAAGGATACGTCATAGCGACAAAATTAATGAATTTCTCCTCTCTTGACAATTTTTGTCCTGTACTTAGCTAATTTACTCGAAATGCGAAAGTAATCAAATTTCTACAAACGGAAAAATCCATTACGTCAAAGAATTTCTGGCGATTGTTAGAAAAACTTGGTCTTTTTCCCAGATATTAGAAAATCCTCTTGGAACTATCTGGTATTTTATTAATCATTACAACTCATCCTTATTCCTTAAAAATAAAGATCGCAAAATAAACTAAAAAAGCGATCGCCCATAAGCTACCATAGAAATATCCAATTTTTTTCTTATAACTGTTAGGCTTATTCTTACCTATTGCTAAATTAATGGCTAAAGCAACAGGGGCTAACCAGAATGCTATAGAATTGATGAATAATAACCAATGATTAGTCAAGAATAAATTCATAAGAAACAGTTAGTTAACGCTCAGACAAGACTAAATAGAAACTACATAATTAAAGGAAGCTCAGGAGTTTGCCATTAACAATCAACTCACAAAAAATAACATTTCTCAGCTTAGAGAATTAAAAGTAATCACAAAAGGAGAACGTTTAGATAAATGGTTATCCCTTCAATTATCGGATATCTCCCGATCGCGTTTACAAAAATTAATTGAAGAAGGCAACCTCAAATTAAACGATCTTATCTGTACCAACAAAAAAACTAAACTAGCAGTGGGGGATTTAATTCAAGTCACAATTCCTTCGCCGAAAAAGCTGGATATTAAACCCGAAAATATTCCCTTAGATATTCTTTATGAAGACGAACATCTGATTATTATTAATAAGTCTGTGGGTATAGTTGTTCATCCCGCACCAGGACATCCCAATGGTACTTTGGTTAATGCTTTATTATACCACTGCGATAATCTAGCTGGAATTGGCGGTATAGAGCGTCCAGGAATAGTCCATCGTCTGGACAAAGATACCACAGGGGCGATGGTAGTTGCCAAAAGCGATCGCGTTCATCAGCATCTCCAAGGACAAATTAAAGCAAAAACTGCTAGAAGAGAATATTGGGCGGTAGTTTGTGGTTCTCCAAGAGAAGATAATGGGACAATTAATCTACCGATAGGCCGTCATAAAACAGACCGAAAAAAAATGGCAATTATCCCTGTGGAAAAAGGGGGTAGAGAAGCAGTTACTCACTGGGAAGTTATCGAAAGATTGGGTAACTACACTCTGATGCGATTTTTGCTCGAAACAGGACGCACTCATCAGATAAGAGTCCATAGCACACATCTGGGTTATCCCTTGGTAGGAGACAAGCTCTATGGCTCTGGAGGCTCATTAAAAGTCAATCTTTCAGGTCAAGCACTTCACGCCTATAAATTAACTTTACAGCATCCTATCTCGGATCGCACCCTTGAGGCGATCGCTCAATTGCCAGAAGAATTTACTAAATTACTTAGAGTCTTAAGAAATCGGTAGAAGTTTCTTTCGTACAGCAGTTCTCAGATCGATAAAGTACGCTTCAATCTTTGTATTGTGCCTGATTCCTTACTCTTTATTCTCTTTGTCAGCCTTTTTTGAAGAGACTAACTTTGTCGTTCATCCATTTAATAAACACCATATTTTTTAAGTTGTTAAAAATTTTATCTTTTTCTTGGTAGGAATAACTACAATTTACCCTGAAAGTGAAATAATGATTTTTAGGAGCTAGTATCGACTTGCTTAATGATGATTATCTAAATAATTGTCAAAATTTCCTGAAAAAATATTGCTTAGTTCTCTCATGAGAAAAAAATATCAGTTTCATTCTTACAATTAGTAACTTTTCTGCATACAATTTTACAACTATACCACTATAATTTTCATTCCTTACCTCTAGCAAGAGAAAAAAGAGTTGGAAATGTGGTTCTAGAAGAAGATTTTAGTTGGTCAGCCAATTTAGCTACAAAGTATTGAGGGACAACTTTACAAAAAAATACCTAGTAATTAAGCTGCCCAAAAATAATTACCACTAAAGAGATAGAAACAATAGTTGCCTAGTTTGCAGCTTCAATATTTCACTAAATTTCAACTAACCCCGATCTAAAAAAAATCAAAATTCTCAAAAAAAATTGTGACAATATAGATATTTAACGGTATATTTTTTATAATATCGACTATAAGCTGATAAATTAATTGGCAACTAACAAAAAGTAAAACTGAAATTTCAACAATAATGAGTGAAACAGCAACCGCTCCCTTAACAGGAAAAGCTTTACTTCAAAAAGTAAAAGAGTTATCCCATTTACCTAGAAGAGAAACAGCAAAACGCTGCGGATATTACACTACTACCAAAGATAATCAGACTCGTGTAAATTTAACCGACTTTTATGATGCAGTCCTTGCTGCAAAGGGTGTTCCTCTCGATCCAGAAGGAGCAAAAGATGGTCGTGGTCGCGAACCTACTTATCGTGTTAGTGTTCATAAAAATGGTCAAATTGTTATCGGTTCTACCTATACTCAAGCGATGGGATTAAAAGAAGGTGACAAATTTGAAATTAAATTAGGTTACAAACACATTCATCTCAAACAACTTGATGTTGATGATGATGTTGAAGTAGAAAGTTAATTATCTGTAAACTAAATTTAAAAGAGATAAATCACCTTTGAGTTCAGAGGTGATTTGTTATTATTTCACCGTTGATATGTGGACTTTATCTGTACTGAAAATTTTCTTTTTTTTTAGTGCTTGGATTGTGGTATGGCTACCTCTGGCTATTCCTTTAAGTAAAAAAATTAACTATCAATTCTCTCAAGTACCCACAGTCAAGCAAAAAATAGTATTACTGGCTTCTCTTTATCCCTTTGCTCTGATTATTATGGGACTAATGATTAGATGGGAAGGTGTATCTTGGTCAACTATTGGCTGGAAATGGGAACTGGAAGGCTTGGCTTTTTTAATATGGGGTGTTCTGCTAGCTCTAGCCAGTCTAATTGTCGTTTTTTCTTTAGAATTTGCTGGTGGTTTAATAACTTGGCACTGGCAAAACAGCCCTCGATTAGTTTCTTTAGTATTGCCAGTATTTTGTTTAGGCTTAGGAATCTCGTTTGTAGAAGAATCGATCTTTCGCGGTTTTCTAATTAATGAATTGATTGTAGACTTTCCTTATTGGCTTTCAGCGATCGCCTCTAGTATTATATTTGCTTTATTGCATTTAGTGTGGGAACGCGAAAAAACCATCCCTCAACTACCTGGATTGTGGCTTATGGGAATGGTATTAGTCTTAGCGCGAATTGTCGCAGGGGGAAATATCGGTTTAGCCTGGGGACTTCATACAGGCTGGATTCTGGGTTTAACTTGCTTAGATAGTGCAGAATTAATTAGTTACAATACAGACGATAAAAATTGGCTCACAGGAATCGCTCGGCAACCTTTAGCAGGTGTATTTGGCATCTTGTGTTTATTAGTAGTTGGTGGTTTGCTGCTCGTGATTGATAGATTTTGAGTAGCGACTGTATTTGTATTTGTTGTAATTGAGGGAGGGAAAAATAGCCTTGAACAATCATTCACTTTCTAAGTATAGGCTCGCGCGCACGCGCCAGCTAAGCTGTCCGCAACGCGCCTCGCCTTTGGCGATCTCGCTTATTAATATATTTGATTTAATTACAAAGATTCTCGTTTAAAAATTTATCAGCTAAAGTAATTCTGAGGCTATTTAGTACGAGGTTTTGATAATGAACTTACAAGAACTACAAGAATTTGTCTTCAATTTTCAGCGTGTTTCCATCGCCGAGATGAAACTCTATCTACAAATTGATAACCAGACTCTTAATCCAATGCTCGATAGTCTAGTGGAAAAGGGCGTAGTTCAAAAGTCTCTCACCACCGAAGAATGCAAAACTTGTCAAAAATGCGAGACAGAGGAAATAGAGTTTTATGAATGGGTATCAAGCATTGAATAGTAAATAGTTAATAGAATACCAATTAAAATAGGTGCAAAAGCCTGAAAAAACGGACTCTTCTGTTTTTAGTATCCCCATTCGAGGACAAGTAAACTTTGGAAGCAACCTCGCGCATTCAGCCCCTCAAGTAAGAGGTCTGTACAGTGATTACTGAGATAAGGTATGAAACTTTTAAAAAATAATCGAGTAAAAGCGATCGCTTTATTAATAGTTCTGGGATTTATTTCTGAGTTGAGTTCCCAGATAATTATCGATTGGCTATGGTTTCAGGAAGTTAATTATTTATCTGTTTTTATTAAACAAAGACAAACTCAAGTTATTTTAAGTGTCTTAGTTTTTAGTCTTTCTAGTTTGTTTTTTTG
>NZ_LR213775.1:0-3582 GCF_900659865.1 Hyella patelloides LEGE 07179 | reverse complement strand
GGAAAAAACCAGTCTTTAGATTACCTATTTTATTGCCTATTGTCTTATTGGGAGCTTTTACTCTTTGTTTCTTAATTATTTATTATAGTGATTTGGTTTTAGAAATTTGGCAACAGAGAGAAGGCTTGGATTTAACTTTTAAGGGTTTAAAATATCTAGTAAATCAAGATGGTTCTGCGATTTTTAGTAGATATTGGTTTATTTTGAGCTTTGTGATTATTACTATTGGCTTGACCTTGTTTAAAACAGAATTTGCTTTAAACGCGATCGCTATAATTATTAGTGTTTTATTGAGTTTAATTATCGCAGGTAATTGGATTCAAATTTTAGCTTATTTACAACCTACTAGCTTTAACTATGCCGATCCTCAGTTTGGCAATGATATTAGTTTCTATATTTTTGATTTACCTGTTTTCAATTTGATTTCATTATGGTTTATTGGTTTACTAAATAGTAGCTTAGTAATCGTTTTCCTGAAATATTTATTGTCTGGTAATAGCCTTTCTGAAGGTAGATTTCCAGGATTTTCTCCTTTTCAGGTACGCCATCTTTTTGCATTAAGTGGCATAGGAATGCTAGGAATGGCTTTACATCATTGGCTCAATCGCTATCAAATACTATATTCCCCACAAGGAGTAGTTTATGGTGCAGGGTTTACCGATGTAAAATTAAAGCTACCTATTGAAACTATTTTAAGTATTTTAGCATTGGCGATCGCTTTATGGTTACTGATTTCTAGCTTTTCGCAAAAATCCCAGTTGACTAAAGAGTTACTTCAAAAGAAACCACAACAAAAGATAACCAAAACGGTCGTAATTTTGTTACCTATGATCTTTTATTTATCGTTTTTAATTACAGGAAACATATCTAGTAATTTAGTACAACGTTTTCGCGTCCAACCCAATGAACTATCAGCCGAAAGACCCTATTTATCTCGTAATATTGCCATAACGAGAAAAGCCTTTAATTTAGACGAGATAGAGGCAAAAACTTTTATCCCTGAAGGAGAATTAACCGCCACAGATATCGCTAATAATAATTCAACTATCGAAAATATCAGATTATGGGATACTCGCCCTATTTTAGAAACCAATCGTCAATTACAACAAATTCGTCTTTACTATGAATTTTTCGATGCAGATATAGATCGTTACATCTTTAAAGATAATCAAAAAAAAGATAAACAACAGGTAATTATTTCTGCTAGAGAATTAGATTATAATGCAGTACCAGAAAGAGCAAAAACTTGGGTAAACCAACATTTAGTTTATACTCATGGCTATGGCTTTACCCTCTCTCCTGTCAATAAATTAGATCAAGGAGGCTTACCTTTTTACTATGTCAAAGATATTGGTACGGCAACCCCAGAAACAGGAAGTTTGACCGTTTCAAGTCAGAAAGTTCGTGACAGTATTCCCTTAGAAAATCCACGTATTTATTACGGAGAATTAACCAATAATTACATCATGACCAGTACTAAAGCTAGGGAGTTAGACTATCCTAGCGGAGAAGAAAATGTTTATAACACCTACGATGGAAAAGGCGGTATTGGTCTTAAAAGCTATGGTTTGCGCCTCTTATTTGCTCAATACCTAAAAGATTGGCAAATGTTATTTACCAGAAACTTTACCCCCGATACTAAACTCTTATTACGACGCAATATTACCCAAAGAATTCATAAAATTGCAGGTTGGTTACGCTACGATCGAGATCCTTATTTAGTAGTAGCAGATACTTCCACCCCAGAAGCAAAAAAAGATCATCATCTTTACTGGATTATCGATGCTTATACTGTTAGCGAACGCTATCCTTATTCCGACCCTGGAAATGATAGTTTCAACTATATTCGTAACTCTGTCAAGGTAGTAGTCGATGCCTATAATGGTGATGTAAATTTTTACATTGCCGACAGCGACGATCCCATTATTAAGACTTGGAATAAAGTATTTCCCGATCTATTGAAGCCTTTAGCGGAAATGCCAGTAAGCTTACAAAATAATATTCGTTATCCAGAAGATTTATTTAGTATTCAATCAGAAAGGTTACTAACCTATCACATGACTGACCCTCAAGTATTTTATAATCGAGAAGACCAATGGCAAATACCTAAAGAAATATATGGCACAGAACCTCAACCTGTAAAACCATACTATCTCATTATGAGATTACCCACTGCTACAGCAGAAGAATTTATTTTATTACATCCCTATACTCCTACCAGCCGTCCTAACTTAATTGCTTGGTTAGCAGCCCGTTCTGATGGAGATAATTATGGTAAATTACTCCTGTATAAATTCCCCAAACAAAAGTTAATTTATGGCCCAAACCAAATTGAGGCTTTAATTAATCAAGATCCTGTTATTTCTCAGCAAATATCCCTTTGGAATCGCGAAGGTTCAAGAGCAATTCAAGGTAATTTATTAATTATTCCCATCGAACAATCTTTACTTTATGTCGAACCTTTATACATAGAAGCAGAACAAAATAGTTTGCCTGCTTTAGCTAGAGTAATTGTAGTTTATGAAAATCAAATTGTCATGGCAGAAGATTTAGATACAGCAATCTCGGCGATTTTTAAACCAGAAAATAGTAGCGATTCAACTATTATTCGACCAGTAGAAGCTATTAATTAATTTGCAGAATTTAGAACTCACCAATTCAGAAGTCATATCAGATTCGGTTAAATAGTAAAAAAATTATAAAGTTAGTAACCTGAGTTTTTAAAATTCTTCCTAGAAAAAGTTAAAATTTTTCTGCTTTAATTCGCGCCATTAAATTTTGCCAATCATCTCGATCCACTATAATTTTAGCTATTGGTATTTTTATTATTTTTTCATGACTTAGAAAATAAATTTTCTCATTTTCTACAATTAATTCACTTAACGAATTTAACTGATATTTCTTGACTTTTTTGCCCAACAAACTGTATCGACATAATTCACCATTTTTATAGCTGAAACAAGGTTTATTAAGATAAAAATAACCCACAAAGATACCGAAGCTACCGAACCAGAAATGAGGAAAGTCACCAATCAATAAGTGAATAATGCTAAAAAGCAAACTAATTGAGCCAAAAACTATTAATAAATAAGCAATTTTTTTATTGTAGTGACCCACTAAATCGTTATTATTCACAGTGTTTATAGTACTCATAAATATTCTTTTTTAAGGCTCATTATTGTAGTTTAGTATTGACCAACGGTCAGAGCAGGCTCCGTCGTTTTATTTATCCTCGAATGGGGACGGCGGAGTAATCTCTGACTCTCTTCTAAATTGGCAAGTTGTGCTTCAAGTTTTCCCTTGAGTTTCATTTGCTCCTTTAATTCTGCTTTTAACTCTTTAATTCGTCTGGCTGTTGCTTGGTAGTACTTTGATACTCCACCCTTGAGCTATTTTCGCGATTTAGATGCCATCGTCTTGATTCTTTAACGCTGCTACTGTTGAGATATCTTCTTTTTAGTTCATTATTACTATAATGTGGTGCTAAATAAGCTTTTTTTGGCATTGTCTGCTTTGATTCGTTTTGCCTCTAATTATATATAACTTTAATCGATCGGATTTAGTATCACTGGTGTTTTTTTT
>NZ_LR213774.1 GCF_900659865.1 Hyella patelloides LEGE 07179 | reverse complement strand
CCAGAACTTCCAAAAGGGTTGATACCCTGATTAAAATAGCGATGGATTTAATGAATCCCCAACATCTGCGTAACTGGTTTGCCCACTGCTGCTACTGTCCCTTATAAACCTGCAAACCGCTGTATATGCGTCTGGAAAGTCTCTATCGCCAAGAACCTTTATCGGCTGCTAGCCAACTAAAAGACTTGATAGCCGAAACAGTGGAATTGGTTGAATTGCATCTGCCAGAAATAGATACATCCCCAGTTAGGAGAACTCTTAATCGTCAACAGCATATCTGGAAACCAGTGAGAGAAGAAAAGGCTTAAAGAGTGTCGCTTGCAGAATAAATATCATTGAGGTTCTGTATAAAATGAAATGGAATGATTTGAAACAACTCGAGGGATTGCTTCTAGAAACAGAGAAACATGGAGCAATTATCAAAGAGATCGGTAGATCGCTTCAGCAACAACCTATATACAGTGTGAGTGTTGGCGACAAAAATCCCGATCACACGATCGTCGCTATAGCGGGAATGCACGCAACTGAGGTGGTTGGACAATTAGCATTGGTCGATCTAATTTCTAAGCTGAACAGCGAAAATACTAAACGCCTGCGGTATCATTTTGTCCCAATCGCCGATCCCGATTTTTTGGCAGAAAACGTACAACAATTGTCCGAACCAATTACTTTACCAAAGTTGTTAAGCTTAAAGTCCATCCGCGATCTGGAAGGGTATTTTACCTCAAACCGCTACCCCGAATGTGAAGCGATTCGACAGTTGTTAGAAACATTTCCCCGAATTGATGCCTTTTTTTCGCTGCATACTGCACCAGTTGCTCCTGGTTTATTTTTCTACGTGGCAGGGAAATCAAATGACTGCATAGCGAGTGTAGCCGATCGCATTGCTACTATGTGCCAACCTTCTCAGATTCCACTATTAGAGAAAGACCCTACCGTCCAGTCTCAGAAAGCATTATTTCCAGGATTCTTTACCATTCCTACTGCTGCTGAAATGAACTCTAGTGACGATCGCGATCGTTGTGGAACTTCGCTGGAGTTCGTTGCTAAAAAGTTTCAACCCAGTTTTATTGGTGTTTCCGAGATTCCCCTCGGTATATGTACAAGATTGCACAACGCACCTATAGAGAAAATTGAGAGCTTCAATAAACAACTCGCCCAAAATGCCAAGGTCGATTTACCCTACCAGGAACTAGATTTATCAACACAGATCGATCTAATTCACGAGTTGGTTCTAGCATCTGGAAAATATCTACTCAAACAATATCGATGAATAATTGCCAACTATGCCCAATACAGAATATTTAACCTTGGCTAAAGTTAGGCGATAGGGCATAGCCTGCCAGCGAAGCCGATCGCATTTATCATCAACTGCACATCTGGAAACCAGTAACCAAGGAGAATAAATAAAAATGTCCGAACAAAAATTTATTGATACTAACACTCAATCCTGGAACAACTTAGAACAATTTCCAGGTACGCAAATTCTCCCTTTAGCCGAACCAGTACCACAAGGTTCAATTCATCGATTGCGAATGAAAAAAGGCACTGTTATACCAGTTCACTCTCATCCCTGTGATGAATATGTTTACGTGCTTGATGGAACTATTGAGACAGACGGAAAAGAATGCAAAGCGGGAACTTTTTGGTTTACTCCTGCTAATACTAAAAACGGTTCTCATAAAGCCATTACTGATGTAGAAATCTTAACTATTCGCCTCGGTGCAATGGGAGAGTTTGAAACTTAATCTGTTAAAAATATTTAAATAGCGATCGCTCAATCTCGAATCCAAGACTTTCATTTTTATAGTTTGCTTAAACTACAGAAATCAGCAAAAAACAATAATTTAACTAATAATTAAAACAAAATCAAATGATATCAAGACAAGTTTTTATTTTAGTTAATCTTTTTTTTCAGTTCATTCATAATTGATTTAAGCAAAGAATAAATAGACATTAGACCCGCTCCAATTAAATTTGCTACCACCAATAAAGCCAAGATAATTGCGAACGTATCGCTATTTAATGATGAAAAAACTAGTACCCAAGCGAAAAATACTGTGACACAACTATTAAGTATCAGAAGAAATACAAAAACTCGATAAAGACGATTATGATCTGTCATAAATAGTTTTGTTTTATTAATTTCATTAACCTTAAGTTTAAAATATGATGAGTGCTGCTATTGAGCAAGAAAAGAGCGATCTCTGGCTCGTCAACAGCATATCTCGCATTGGTTTTGAATAAGTCTGAAAAAACTTTAAAAGCTCATTAAAAAGAGGTTTATCTATGCTGAAACTCTATCACAATCCAATTTCTGGTAATTCTCGTCGTGTTTGGATTGCACTTCTAGAGAAAGAAATTCCTTTTGAGGAAATCGTAGTTAAATTGGACGGCGATCAATTGACACCAGAGTTCCTCGAAATTAGTCCTTTTCACCATATTCCTGTTTTGGTCGATGATGATTTTACTCTTGTAGAGTCTTTAGCAATTCTTGATTACTTAGAGACAGAGTATTCTCAAAATCCCCTCCTGCCTACTGAGGCAAAAGCTCTAGCTACTGTAAGAATGGTGGAAATGGTAACAGTCAATGAACTCTCACCTATTTTGACTCGACTCAGTTCAGAAATGATGGGTTTTACCAAAGAGCCACAAAAACTTGAGCAGGCAAAGCAGAAAGCGCATACAGTGCTGAAATTCTTTGAAAGCTTATTGGGTGAGCGTCCCTATTTTAGTAGTAACTGCCTTACTAGGGCTGATATTGTCGCGGGAACAATAGTACCTTGGCTACCCAGTCTTGGTCTGCCTCTGGATAACTATCCGAAGCTGAGTGCCTGGATTGAGCGATTAGTACAACGTGAAACTTGGCAAAAGACTCAACCTAGCCAAGAAGCACTTGAAGCCTTCATTCCACAGTGGGAGACTCTTATGAAAGCTTACCTCCCTCAGTAATATCTGTTCTTATTATCATTGACATTTGAGGAGAAGATCGCCATGAACCCTCCCGAACCAGACAAAATCCCTTTTACGCTCTCATCATTAGATAATGCAGAGCCAGCCTTCAATATTTATGACCACTTACTGGCAAAGAGAATTATCTTTTTGCGAGGGGAACTAACAGACGAAACAGCTAACGAGATTATTGCCCAATTGCTGTTTTTAGCTGCTGAAGACTCAGAACAAGACATCTTTTTGTATATCAACAGTTCTGGCGGTTCGGTAACAGGAGCGGTCTGCCTTTGGCAGCACTTTGCGATCGCTATATATGACACAATCCAACAAATTCATTCTGATGTTTGTACTGTCTGTATGGGTGCTGCTGCATCTATGGGAGCAATTTTGCTTTCATCGGGAACTAAAGGTAAAAGGTATGCGCTACCTAATGCTCGAATTAGAATACAGCAAACATCTAGGAATGTTGAGGGAAAAGCAACTGATATTGAAACGGCAGCTAAAGAAATCTCGTACCAAAGAGAAATAATTAACAAAATACTCGCTGTCAATTGCGATCGCTCACCAGAATCGATCGAACATGATACCCAAAGAGATTTCTTTCTAAGTGCCACTGAAGCAAAAGCTTATGGCTTAATCGACGAGATTGTCACCAAGCCACCTGCATAACTATAAATTCAATTTTAGGTTGCCACAAACAAAGAACAAGTAGAATTGTTGAGACTCACACTGAGAATGTTACATACTATCTTATTTACCATACATATTAAATTAGTAGTTTAAAGAGCGACAAAAAACTTTTCAAAATTAATTACAAAATCAAAAAAATAGTGCTATACTACAAAAAGCTAAAGTAAGGAGGTCGAAACCAATGAATACAGCTATGTCAAAAACAAACTTCATCAACTGCGAAGCAAATCTATATTCTTGGCAACTCAATACGCTACAAACTCCTTACCAGCAGTATAATTCATCTAGTTTATGTTGTTATCGACGATATCAACTAATACAGAATTTCATACTGGGATAAATTCCATTAGAATTTCACACACTATCAAACTACTAACGATAAAGTAGTCCAGCTACTTCAATTTTTTGCACGATTAATACTCAAAGCCTTGTAACTATATACTCGGTCATTTTTTTGATAGAGTCTTATGGGCTAATTGGTATAGTATCTTTCTATATTATAAAAGTACAGTTTTCATAGACTTTTAGCTTATTAATAGGTGCATAAATTGGGTAAGCGAAGCCTAACTTATCATTAGCTCGACTTAATCGGGAGCGACTCTAGTTATGTCAGTTAGTACAGAACTAGCTTAGTTTGGCTTGAAATTATCAGAATTATTATCAGATAAATAGCTTCATATCTATGAATAGAGAGTTTTTGTAGCCTTTTTACTTCATTGAAATGGATAATCTTGTCTTGAAATAGTTATATCTCAGGTAAATCTATAGACAAACTAATAGTATGTAAAAAATTAATGCAGTATTTTTTAGTACTAATGCTACATATACTACATAAATATTTTGCTGCCTTAAAATACAAATTTAGTATCTATTTATAACTAATTTAGATAGTTGTTCGCTCGATTGATGAAGCTAAAACTCGAACCTTGAAAACTGAATAAAGCCACATATTGTTGGCATCGGTAGCCAAGTTGGTAAGGCGATAGTCTGCAAAACTATTAATCGCGAGTTCAAGTCTCGCCCGATGCTTAAAGCAGCGTAGCATAACGGTTAATGCGCCAGCCTCATAAGCGACAAGACCCCGCGTCGGCGTAAGACGCAAGGGAATGCTTGTCAAGACGCTGGAAGATATGGGTTCAACTCCCATCGCTGTTATTTGAGGGGAGATGGTGTAACGGTAACACCACAGTCTCCAAAACTGTTGTTCTAGGTTCAAATCCTAGTCTCCTCGTCTGTGGTGCTGTAGACAAATTGGTAAAGTCACCTGCCTTTCACGTAGGGGTTTGCGGGTTCGATCCCCGTCAGCACTGTTTAATGCCCTATAGCTCAATCGTAGAGCGGTGCGCTGTTAACGCAATGGTTGTAGGAAAGAAGTCCTACTAGGGCAGTAAGGAGAGGTCGCTATCGGCAAGGCAAGCTGTTTGTGATGCGAAGCGAATCCTTTAGGGCTAAATAGTCGTAGAACTAAAACTCTACTGTGGGTTCAACTCCCACTCTCTCCGCATATATGGGTTGGTATCCAAATTGGTGAAGGAGCTTGACTGTAAATCAAGTGCTTAATGCTAAACATGGGGGTTCGAGTCCCTCCCAACCCACCTTGAGAGTGTGGTGTAACTGGATAACACATCAGTCTACGAAAGTGAGGACACGGGTGCTTTCGGCTAGAAAGCACAACCGAGATGTCCGTGAAGATTTGGGGGTTCAAATCCCTCCACTCTCGCTATCCCCTGCTTCGATTTATATGAAGAATAGGGGGTTATTGGGAAGTAGGCAAATAGGCAAAGCCGTCGCACGAAGAGATGCGAAGTTTGGGGGTTCGATTCCCTCCTTCCCAGTTATGCTCCTGGAGCATCGGTTGGAAAAGGGGACAGAACGGACATCTTGAATTGACGAGGAAACCTCGCCAACCGTGTCCTCCTTAAAATCTGTTCATGTGTGGGTTCGACTCCCACCAATAGTACCAAATAGTACCAAATATATGCCCTCGTGACGGAACTGGCATACGTGCTAGTCTTAGAAACTAGATTTTGTGGGTTCGACTCCCACCGAGGGTACTGATATCGGAATGTAGCGCAGTGGTAGCGCGTCTGTTTTGGGAGCGAAAGTCGTCTTAAAGGATACCGCTCCGCTACTGAAGGAAGTCCTTTAGGGCATATAGGTTTGATTCCTACCATTCCGATAATCCTCTGTAGCTCAAAATAAACAGTCAAGGGATTGGTCTTGGTGTCTGATGTCGAAGCGGTGGAGACATTGGTTTGTGAAGCCAATCATAGCGGGTTCAACTCCCGTCGGACACCCTTAATGTAAGGAAGTCGCTACTCAATGGATGCATTGTTTCTGTTCAAAATCACTGTTGGGTTTGGTAGTATTTTGGTAATATTTATCGGCAAAATTAACATTATCCCAAATGAGGATTTTTAACATACTTTGAGTTGTTTGACTCATTCTACAATTTTTCAAACACGCTCTCTAAGACAAACTATTGATTATCTGGAAAAGAGAACATCCACCTGAAGCGATCGCTCGATATGATGATTCTCAATTGTTAGATTATAAAGATGAAAGCGCAATTTTGGCTAACTTTAAGTCATGAATGCCAACTGTAGCGATAATTACAAAAACCTAGATGTGAATTACGAAAATGAGAAGAGTAAAAACTATTTTTACTCTGTAACTCCAATTCATACCGCAACTATGCACTGTTCTCTTCCGCTTATTCTTTCGAGTAATGAAGCTGGATGGAATAATATCTATCTTGAATTTCATCGTCAACCTGCTGGAGAAATTCCTAAAATCTACTGCCAAAAACACTCTCTATGTATCAAAACTGATGGCGATCGGGGTAAATCAGAAAGATGGTTAGATGATAAATTTCAAAGTAGGTGTATGGCACACGGCGATGTTTTAATTGTTCCTGAAAATATTTCTTACCAAGGACAATGGAACAATTTAATAGAATTTATTTTATTAGGAATTGAGCCAAAGCTTGTCCAACGTATCGCCTACGAATCGGTCGATCCAGAAAAAGTAGAAATTTTACCGATTTTTCCTCAACCAGATCCACTGATCTATCAAATTGCCATAGCACTCAAAACAGCACTCTTGACTAACAAATTTGCCAGTTCTCTTTATGCTGAAACTATGGCAAATGCCCTATCAGTCCATCTTTTGCAATACTATTCTACTCGTAAGTTTACGCTACAAAATTACACAGACGGTTTACCCAAACATAAGTTAAGACAAATTATTGACTATATCCAAGAAAATCTAGAGCAAAATTTGAGCATAGCTGAACTAGCTGAATTATTACAAATGAGTCCTCATTATTTTGGGCGACTATTTAAACAATCGATGGGAATTACGCCATATAAATATATTATTCAATGTCGTGTCGAAAAGTCGAAAATGCTACTTCAGGAGCGAGAACTTACTATTGCAGAAATCTCCCAGAGAGTAGGTTTTGCTCATCAAAGTCATCTCAATCACCACTTTAAACGTTTAGTTGGAGTAACGCCTGGACAATTTCGCGATCGATAACGGGAATCCGCAAAAAAATTATCGTTATCTGCAAGACAAAACTTGGTGAACTACAGCAAAGTAAATCTAACGTTGTTAAAAGCTAAATTTATTGTTTATTCAACCTAAAAGATGATCGAATCAGAACAAACTACCTCAGTAAGTCAAGTTTTTGAGCAATTTCTTACGCCACCAAGAAAGTCACCATCAGCCAAAGAGCAAAAGTTAATAGAACAAGCCGAAATTTTCTCTATTCCCAGTAAAATAGCCGATCTTACCGCATATTCTTGGGGAGAGGGGGCAACAGTGTTAATCGTTCATGGTTGGGGAGGAAGAGGTACGCAATTTGGTTCTTTTGTTAAGCCATTAGTAGATTCTGGATATCGTGTTCTCGCTTTTGATGCACCCGCACACGGAAAAACAGTAGGTAAGCAAACTAATGGATTTGAGCTTGCTGAAGCGATCGCCACTATAGCAGCTAAAGAAAGTCCCATTGATACTATTATCGCTCATTCATTAGGAGCTACAAGTACTGCCCTTGCCCTAAGTAAAGAGGTTTTTGCTCGTAAAGTAGTATGTTTGGCAAGTCTTTGTTGGCTATCTAGTTCGGTAAAGAGGTTTGCAAAACTAGCAAAACTTTCACAACAGGCAGAAGATGAACTATACCGCTTGATGGAGAATAAATTTGGTAAAGATGTTTGGGACATAGTTTCAGTCGATAAAAGAGTTGCTAACTTGTCTATTCCAGCATTATTATTTCACGATCGCGCCGATCGAGACTGTTCTCTACGTGAAAGTGAGGCGATCTCTCAAGCTTGGCAAAATTCTCAATTAATTGTGACTGAAGGACTGGGACACAACAGAATTCTTCGGGACGAGCAGGTTGTTCAACAAACTGTGAATTTTATCAAAGAGCAAAATATCTAATTAACTACCACTACAAATAATAAAAGTCCCAGAAATTATAATCTCTGAGACTATCACTGCTTAATTAACACTTAACAAGTTTTAGATAAGAAAGAAACTGTGATTGCTTATTGTTAAATAATGCCGACACCTTTTCCACCAGGAGTATTTACATCCTTTATTTCTTCAGCCCTTTCTTGTTTTTCTGCTTCCTTCTTCTCTTCTAAATCTCCTGGCTCTTCATAATACATTTCTGGCTCGATAGCATAGTTATTCGCTAAACCTTCTCGATCTACTGTATAGCCAGAGGTTGTATCAATATCCCCTTCTTTCTCGGGAGTTGTTTTAAAATTATCACCTTCTCTTTCCATTCTGGCTGCTGTTTCGGCTGAGGTGATTGCGCGATCGTAATTAGCATCCTTGGGCGTTTTATTTTCCATATTTTATTACCTCCAATATTTGACTATGTATAAACAATAAATAGTTTTTCTCAATCGCAAATAGCTTATTACTTACTTATCAACTTTAGGAACAATATCAGGACGCTCTTTGTTTTCCCAGCCAGGAGGACGTTTAGAATTATACCAAGCGACTGAACCAATGGTAACTGCTGCGATAAAGCCTAACCCTAAAACTGCTGTTGCGGCATAAGGGAAATGAGGTTCGTTGCTAGCGACTTGTAATAAAATATTCATAAATTTATTTGACTTCGTTTCTAAACTACTTATAAATTTATGTCTTAGACTATTACTTTGACATCTTTCTTATTATAGATAAGCAATCTGTCTAAAGATAGATTCAAAAAAAGAAAAAGAACTTTGGTTGTTTTAAGTATGAAATAAATAAATAACAATACGGTTTTGTTGCTCGTTGCTTATTCCTATTTTTACGAAGTGTTTTTAATTACAGAGAAAAAATAAAAGATAGGAAAAGTTGTCAAGTTACAGACCATATATCAAAGACAAAAAAGCATAGATATCTTGATAACTTAGTATTTTAAGTTATTATGTCTTTTGGTAGATATTAACTTGATATCTTAACTGTTAGATTAACAGCATAATCAAAAAAAATTAGAAACATTTTTGTTTAAAAGCATAATGCAATTTGTTGAAACAGAAATAAAATTTGAAGTTGCTCAAGCTATTTTAAGTAAAAGCAGACTTTAAGTTTAGACTGTTACTTCGTGACTTGTAATAAAATCAGCTTACGAATATATCTACATCTTCATACTGTTTGAGAGCAGCACATAAACCAATCCGACTGAGATTATGATCTTCTTATTAAAACGACGCTAATCCTACTCATTTTTAACAATAAAAGCTATTTATTAATTTATTAACTAGACTGATTATCTATTTGCTTTAGACTATCCAATATCAGGCATTCGATTTCATCATACTTAGGATGTATATTAAATTAGATATTAGCGATCGCTATTGCCAATCAATATAAAGATTATTAAAATATCTACTTACACTTTCAGAACTCTCATGAACGAGATCGAGCGACAGCTAGAAGCCAAAATTGCCGAATTAGAGCAGCAAAAAGCGACTATTCGCCAACAAGAAAAATTTCTTCGCAGTATTTATGACAATGTCCAAGAAGCGATTTTCGTGGTGGATGTTACAGCAGATGGGGAGTTTTACTACCAAGGTTTTAATTATGCTGCTAAGAGATTAACAGGAATTGAAGATGTTATAGGTAAAACCCCCGCTCAACTTTTGCCTCTCGAAGCAGCAACCGCCGTAGAAAAACGCTATCGTAAATGTGTCGAAACAGCAGCCACTATTTCTTATGAAGAATGCTTACCCTTTAGAGGAGAAGATACTTGGTGGTTGACTACCCTTAATCCGATACAAGATGAAACAGGAACTATCAACCGTATCATCGGTACAAGTCTCAATATTACAAAACGCAAACAAACAGAAACCGAATTAGATCGAGATAAGAATTTTTTACAAGCACTGCTGGATAACTTATCTGACGGCATTGTTACTTGCGATCGCAATGGGATACTAACCCTATTTAATCAAGCTACTAGAGAATTTCACGGACTACCTCAACAAGCGATTCCCGCCGAGGGATGGGCAGAGTATTACGATCTTTACTTAGCAGATGGTAAAACTAGGATGTCCCCAGAAGAAATACCCTTATTTCGGGCTTTACAGGGTGAATCGGTGAGGGATGTGGAAATGATGATTATTCCCAAACAAGGAAAACCTCGTATTGTATTGGTGAATAGCGATCCGATTATCGATCGTCACGGGTCAACAATAGGTGCGATCGCAGCTATGCGAGATATTACCGATCGCCGACTTGCAGAAACGGAATTAAAAAAAGAGAGAGTATTTATTAAAGCACTGCTGAATAATCTTTCCGATGGAATTGTTGCCTGTGATGAGAATGGCATTTTAGCTTTGTTTAATCAAGCCAGTCAAGAATTTTTTGGAGTTCCTCAAGAACCTCTTCCCCCTGAAGAATGCGCAGAACATTACAGCCTTTATTACCCTGATGGCAAAACCTATTTAAAACAAGAAGACATTCCCTTATTTAGAGCATTTTCAGGAGAATCATTTGTTAATGCTGAACTGATGGCAATACCGCAAGAGGGAAAAGCGCGGACTCTTTTAGCTAATGGTAGCCCTATTGTTGATGCTCAAGGAGTAAAACTAGGAGCAGTTGTTGTCATAAGAGACATTACCGAACGCAAACAAACAGAACAAGTATTAGCAGATTTGAATCAAACCCTAACAAAATTAAACAACGAATTAGAACAAAGGGTCAAAAAACGTACCTCTCAACTAGAAAAGGTTAACACTATATTATTTGCTACCACCGAACAACTCAGAAAAAGTAATCAGGAATTAGAACAGTTTGCCTATGTAACTTCCCACGATCTTAAAGCCCCCTTAAGAGCGATCGCAAATCTTTCTGAATGGATCGAAGAAGACTTAGCAGACAAACTAGATGATGATACCAGATACCACATGAATCTCTTAAGGGGTAGAGTGCATCGCCTAGAAAATCTGATTAATGGCTTACTGGATTATTCTCGCGTCGGCAGATTAAAACATAAACCCAAATTAGTAGCAGTGGGGCAAATGTTAGCAGAGATTATTGATTCTTTGGATGTCCCTGCTGATTTTACCGTGGAAGTTAGAGGAGAAATGCCTACTTTTATTACTGAAGAAATACCCTTGCAGCAGGTATTTAATAACTTAATTGGTAATGCGATTAAACATAGTGACTGCGATAATGGTAGGATTACCATCTCAGTTGAAGAGTTAGATGATTTTTATCAGTTTGCTGTAGCTGATAACGGTAAAGGGATCGACCCTCAATATTGCGATCGCATTTTTACTATTTTCCAGACTCTAGAAGCGCGAGACACCAAAGAAAGCACGGGAATTGGTTTAGCAATTGTCAAAAAAGCAGTGGAAAATCAAGGGGGAAAAGTTTGGGTAGAATCACAAATCGGTGCAGGAGCTACTTTTCGCTTTACTTGGAAGAAGTAAGCTCCATATAGCATTACACCAGATAATGAGAAAATTGTTTGAGGTCTACATTACCACCACTAATAATTACGCCGATTCTTTTGTTAGGTGCGGTAATTACATTTTCTAAGAGGGCTGCTGCTGCAAGAGTTCCAGTAGGTTCGACCACAATTTTTAAGCGAGACAACAAAAATGTCATGGTACGTCGAATCCCATCTTCTGATACTGTGACCATTCGATCTACATATTTTAATACTAGGGGAAAATTTAACTTCCCAAGATAAGGAGTACGCGCTCCATCGGCAATAGTATCGGGATTCTCGATAGTTTGGAGGGTTTTACTGTAAAACGAGCGGGTAGCATCATCGGCTCTCTCTGGTTCGACTCCGATTACCTGGCAATTGGGAATTAAGTTCTTAGCAGCTATGGCACATCCTGAGATTAATCCCCCTCCTCCACAACATACGAGTAATAAATCCAATTCGCCCACTTCTTCAATTAGTTCTTTAGCCACTGTACCCTGTCCCGCAATGATATCTTGATGATCGTAGGGAGGTATCACAGTGAGATTTTTTTCTTGTGCGAGTTTTTTGGCTAATTCTTCCCTGATGTTTTCTGAAGGTTCATAGGGGATGACTTCCGCACCATAGCCACGAGTAGCTGCCAGTTTTACCTGTGGCGCATTGCTGGGCATCACAATAGTAGTGGGGATATTAAGTAATTTACCAGATAGTGCGATCGCTTGAGCGTGATTTCCTGAAGAATAAGTAATGACTCCTTGTTGTTTTTGTGCTGTTGATAGTTGAGACAGAGCATTATAAGCACCACGAAATTTAAACGAACCCGTGCGCTGAAAGTTCTCACATTTAAAAAATACCTGAGCCTTAGTCAGACTATCTACTGTAGTGGAAGTTAGAACTGGAGTAATATGAGCTTGAACTTGAAGACGTTGGGCTGCTGCTTCAATGTCTTGATAATTTACAGATGATTGTTCATTACTCATTATTTGTTCTTTGTTTGAGCTTATCTACCAGGGAGGTAATTTCTTCTGGAGGAACAATTTTTACTTTACCATCTTATAGCTTGTAGCTAATCGCGAGCGCGATTTTAAAAGTTAGAAACAAACATAGCAATATACCTCTCCCGACACAGAAGAGGTTGAAAACCAGATAATTATTTAATATTTAATTGTATTGATTAACAATTGATCGCTTAGCTTAAACTTTTTCTGTAACTACTGTTTCCGCTTCAACTTCTACGGTAGAATTTGTGGCGGTATCTTGCTCGACGGTTTCTTTACGAGACTTAAATTTCTCTATAAATAATTGAGATACCTCTGTAACTAGTAATGTTGCTAACATCACGTCGTCAATTTGTCCCACAATAGGAATAAAATCAGGAGATATATCAATGGGACTGATAAGATAGGCTAGTGTTCCCAGAACCAACCACCAGCGATATTTAGGATGACGAAGAGTATTACGATACCAGTTATAGATCGATGTCATTGATACCTGCATATTTAACCATTTGGTAACTTAACTACTTTCATTTTGGCAGATTATTCTAAAGGGCGTAGTGGTGATAACCTCATTCTCTGGTTTCGGTAAACACGTCAATTGATAAGGGATGAGGAAAGAAAGAAGAAGATGTTAAGCCCAATTATTTTGATTGCAAATTGTTGTCAAAGAATAAGCTGAATAAACTTTGCTTAATAAAAGAATGAGATTTTGACTAAATAGTTTATTATCTAAATTTAGCTGGAAAATTGAATACAGATCGAAAATTACTGTAAGAGAATCTAATGATGTTAGTTTGTCTTTACAAGATAATTGTTGCAGTCAGAGATTACTCCGCCGTGAGACGACGGAGCCTGCTCTGACCGTTGGTCAAAAAGTAATAAGAGCATGATTCAAAATCGTTTGCGTCAATGGATTGTATTAGCCTTCGGAATTGTTATTGGTTTCGCGTTAGTTATCAATTTACCTAATGCTACTGTTGCTCGACAAGCTCCTTTAAATTTGGCGACAGCATCTTTAAAGTTAGAACAATTAGGAACAGGAGTATACTCTTTAATTTCTGATACTGATTACCCTCCTGCTAACGAAAATGTAGCAATCTGTAATGCAGGAATTATTATCGGCGATGATGGCGTTTTAGTAATCGATCCTTTTCAATCAGAAGCTTTGGGAAACTTGTTGTTATCTGAAGTTCAAAAACTAACAGATTTACCTGTTAAGTATGTTATTAATACTCATTTTCATTTCGATCATACTGGGGGGAATAAAGCTATTAAAGCCCAAGAAATTATTTTAATGGGTAGGGGTACAATTCGTGAGGATATGCTGACAAAAAATTTAGAATACGATCCCAATCCCATACCTCCTGAAGTTATTTTAAACAGTGATAGTAGTATCTGGTTAGGAGACAGAGAAATCCAATTAAAAGCAGTTGAAGGTCATTCTGGGGGAACAGATATGATCGCTTATATTCCCGATGCCGATGTATTATTTACAGGGGATATTTTATTCAATCAAAGATTTCCCTATATCGCTGATGGTAGTATTAAAAAATGGCAAAAAACCCTGGATAATTTGATTCAAGAATATCCCAACACTAAAATCGTACCAGGGCATGGCGCGATAGGCGATCGCGGTACTTTGGCAAATCTTAAAAAGTATTTAAACGAGTTAGAAGCTCTGGCTCTAAAATGGAAAGCAAACTCACTTTCAGAAGAAGCAGCCACCGCAAGTGCTTCCGATATTCCTGATGCATATCAAGACTATAAGTTTCAGCAATTGTATTCTAGTAATTTAAAAACTGCCTACCAACAAATAACTTTACCATTAGAATCTAGTCCTGGTTTGTAGAGAGCAAAAAATGAATCAATGTGCGATCGCTTTTGGCAGTAATTTAGGGGATTCCCTCAAAACATTAGAAAGTTCTCTTACAGTTTTAAATAGTACTCCTGGGATTAATTTGTTAGCTGTTTCTAGTTGGTATCAAACCAAACCAATAGGTCCTCCACAGCCTGATTACCTAAACGGTTGTGCAACTTTTAATGTCCAGCAAACTCCTGAAGAATTACTTACATTATTACAAGCTATTGAATTACAATTTGGTAGAGTAAGAAACGAAAAATGGGGAGCAAGAACCTTAGATTTAGATCTTATTTTGTATGATGATTTGATTCTCAATACTAATAACCTAATTATTCCCCATCCCAGAATGAGAGAAAGAGCATTTGTTTTAGTACCTTTAGCTGAAATTGCAGCAGATTGGCAAGAGCCAGTATCGGGAAAAGCGATCGCGCAATTAGTCTCAGAAATAGATCGTTCTGGAGTTACACTTTATGCTTAAAAATTAAGAGTATTTTCTATGAGTATTTCAAGAGTATTTTTATCTATCAAAAAAATATAATAAAAATTTGAGTAATTTAGCATTTTTTTTACTTTTACCAAATAAAAATTATATTTTATAAATGACTTTTGTTTGGCATCAAATCTTAGCATCAAAGTATTTAATACAATAGCTCACTTAAACTATTATATTAATAAATGAACAATAATAAATGATAAATGGTTTTAGAATTCGTCATTAACGCTATCTAGAGTTAAAATTAGAATTAAAATTTTTCCAAACAAACCATGACTATTTCTGATTTTGGGGTCTTTTATGTGGCAGCAGGGCAAAAGTATGTTGATGAAGCCTGTAAGTCAGCTACCAGCTTAAAAAAAATCAATCCTTCTTTAAAAATATCTTTATTATCCGATCGAGAACTTCCAGAACAAGATTTATTTGAAAAGGTTATTTTAGTTGAGGAAAAAGTAACCTGTAGAAACGAAGGACTTTTATTTAAAGTCAAACATTTATATTTTTCTTCTCCTTATCAAAAAACCTTATTTGTGGACACAGACACTTATTTTACCGATGACTGTGCCAGTGGTTTTGATATTTTAAATTATTTCGATCTTGCTTTAGTTCCCGCTCCCGTAGATACCCATTACCCCCAACTAGATTCTGGAAAAAAAATAGAATGTAAGCCTCTAAACACAGGAGTGATTTTATACAATAAAAATGAAAATAACGATTCATTATTTAGTTGTTGGTTAGATACCTATACGAAAAAGCTTACAGTAAATAGTAAATTAAAACAAAGCGATCAAACCTCTTTTGTTGAAGCTTTAATGCAGAGTAAATCAAGAGTTTATCCCTTACCTCCAGAATGGAATGCTCGGTTTTGCTTTATTAATGCCTTTTGTGAGCCTGTAAAAATTCTTCATGGCTATTCTAGTAACATTGAAAAGATTGCTCAAGCGATTAATTCTGCTCCTAAATCTAGTAGAGTCTGGATTCCTCATTTGAAAAAGTGTATTGTTTTTAAACCTTACACTTGGAGACATACTTTAGGAAAAATAAAATTTTTGCGTCAGTTGTTAGGCAAGTAGTATAGAAAGGAAAAAACAGAAAATATGGTACTCTTTGAATAATCTGTGACCACTATCAATAAATAATATGTCAGTAGGCAACGAACCCTCAAAGATTTTAGAACAGCGTCTTTTTTATAAAGGTCGTAAATTCGACTACGAAGTCATTAAATTACGCTTACCCAATGGAGTTGAAGGTAATTGGGAATGTGTTCGCCATCCAGGGGGTGCGTTGGCTGTACCAGTAACCAACGATGGTAAATTTGTGCTGGTAAAACAATATCGTTTCACCGTAGAAGGAAGGCTATTAGAATTCCCTGCTGGTACAGTTGAACCTGACGAAGACCCCGCAGAAACTATTAAACGAGAAATCGAAGAAGAAACTGGTTATACTGCAAAAAGTTGGCAATCTTTGGGCAAATTTATTCTCGCACCTGGCTACTCTGATGAATACATTTACGCTTTTTTAGCTCAAGATTTAGAGAAATTGGAAAACCCGCCTCAACAAGATGAAGATGAAGATATTGAAGTGGTTTTAATGACAGCAGAAGAATTAGAAGCAGCTATTTTAAATGGCGAACCCGTAGATGCCAAATCTATAGCTAGTTTCTATATGGCAAAAGCCATTTTGAATCAATAATTAGCTTTAGATTTTCTTTATTTTTTAAGTAAAGTTACGTAACTTTAAACAAACTTTAAAAACATCTTTTTAAATTAAAAAATCTACAACTTTTAGCGGAGACTTAAAATAGCCAGGGATATTAACATAGATTTGTGGCTAAAAAAAATTGGATCGATATGACTATCAACCCAAAACATCTTTATTTTCTCTGTCTTTCATTTCTATTTGGTAAATAGCAAATTACAATACAGTAGTTAATTTGAAGTTCATAGCAAAATAATTATGGAAAATAGAGTGATTAATATTTTATTGGTAGAGGATGATGAAGTTGATGTAATGAACGTGAAACGAGCGTTTAAAAAGTATAAAATAGGCAATCCTTTGTATACAGCAGGCAATGGCTTAGAAGCTTTGGCTATGTTGCAGGGGCAAAATGGACAGCTTCCTCAAGTACCAGAAAATAGACGCTTGATTTTGTTAGACCTTAATATGCCTAAAATGAATGGTCTGGAGTTTCTTAATCAATTGAGAGAAGATGAAAACTTAAAACGTACTCCCGTAATCGTTCTCACTACCTCAGACGAAGACAAGGATCGCATAGAAGCCTACAATTTGAATGTTGCAGGATACATTTTAAAACCTGTTACCTTTGTTAATTTTGCAGAGGTAATGATTGCCTTGAATAAGTATTGGACTTTGTGTGAAATGCCTTAGTTAGAAAAAGTAAATAAAAAAAATTAATTTTATGTAGAACAATGAGTGAGGAACAGTTTTCGATATTATTGGTGGATGATGATGAAGTCGATCGCTTGATAATAAAACGAGCCTTGAAAAAAGCAGGTTTTCCTGCTTTACTCGTAGAAGTTAACAATGGTCAAGGTGCGATTGCAGAACTTCAAGCGAGAAGTAACGATTTAGTTGGAGCTTCAGAATTTACTTTTTCTTCCCGACCAACCAGTCCGACTAATAATATTTTTGATTTGGTGTTGCTTGATTATCGTTTACCCGATATTGATGGCTTACATCTAATCGCGGAAATTAATGCCTTAAATTTAGATTTACCGATCATTGTTTTGACAGGACAAGGAGATGAAGAAATAGCTGTCGAAATTATGAAAGCGGGAGCCTCAGATTACTTACAAAAGTCTAAAATTGAAGCCAGTAATTTAAGTAAAGCGATCGATAATGCCGTTCGGATTTATCAGGCAGAAAAAGAAGTTGAACTAGTTAATCAGCGTTTACGTGCTAGCAACGAGTTGTTAGTGTTGAAAAATCGAGAATTAGAAAAGCAAAAACAAAAAATTAAATTACAAAATATTCAATTAAAAAAAGCCTACAAACTCAAATCGGAGTTTCTCGCAACCATGTCCCATGAACTGAGAACCCCGATGAATGCTATTATGGGATTTTCTCAACTATTACTGCGTCAGTACCCCGATCCCCTATCTCCTCAGCAAGAAAATCTCATTCAGCGTATTTTTAGTAATAGTAAAAATTTGTTGAATATGATTAATGAAATGTTAGATTTCTCGAAAATTGAATCGGGAAATATAGACTTAAATCCACAAAAATTCGATCTTAACTATTTAATTAAACTAACTGTAGAAGAGCTACGTTCTTTAGCAGTACAAAAACAACTCAATTTAGTTACGGATATCGATCTCAGGAATCAGTTTTTAGTCCAAGATTCTAACTTTATTAAACGTATTTTAATTAACTTACTTTCTAACGCTATTAAATTTACCGAATCGGGAGAAATAAAAGTAAAAGCTTGTGAAATTAACGATACTACAGTTGCTTTCTCTGTCATCGATACAGGTATGGGAATCGCCCCAGAAAATTGTGACAAAATATGGCAAGCTTTTCGACAAGTAGATCAAACTTTTACCCGCCAACATTCAGGAACAGGTTTAGGTTTAGCAATTACTAAATCTCTAGTGACCATGATGGGCGGAAAAATTTTTCTGGAAAGTGAATTAGATAAAGGTTCAACTTTTACGGTAGAAATACCTCGCAGGTATGATGTTTAACGTCATCAAAGTTACTTAATATGAATTATATTTAACAATCTTTTTTATTGCGTAATGTCTCTTACGGAAACTGTGAAAAGCAATTATATTCTAGCGGTAGATGATATTCCTGACAATCTTTTGTTGGTTCAATTAGCTCTGGAACAAGAAGGTCATCACGTTGTTTTGGCTCATAATGGAGAAACAGCGTTAAACCAAATCAAACAAGCTGCTCCTAGTCTTGTTTTATTGGATGTCATGATGCCAGGGATGGATGGTTATGAGGTGACAAGGCATATCCGTCAAGATAAGTCTATACCCTTTATTCCAATACTCTTAGTCACTGCAAGAGAAGAATCTAGCCTAGTAGAAGGATTAGATGCAGGAGCAGATGAATTTGTCCGTAAACCCTTCCAAATCGACGAGTTACAGGCAAGAGTGCGTTCAATGCTGCGCCTTAAAGAAACTATCGATCAAAGAGAAAATTTTGTTTCTTGTTTAACTCACGATTTAGTTTAACTCACGATTTACGCACCCCCTTAGTAGCTGCTAACCGAATGCTGGATTTAATTAACCAAGAGGCTTTTGGTGATGTTACCTGCGAACAACAAGAGGCGGTCGCTAATATTGTCAGTAGCAATGATAATATGCTAGAAATGCTCAATACATTGCTGGAAACTCATCATTACGAATTAGGGCAAAAAATTCTCAGTTTTATCCCTGTGGCTCTTCAGCCGTTAATTAAAGAAGTCGTTACCGAACTTCAGTCTTTAGCAATTGAAAAGGGTATCGAACTAAAATCTAACATTGCCGATGGTATTGACGAGATTAAAGGCGATCGCTTAGAATTACGTCGGGTGATTACTAATTTAGTGGGTAATGCAATTAAGTTTACCGATATTGGCAGCGTTCAAGTGTCTTTATCTCAAAATGATTCTGAAGTTGTACTGCAAGTTACAGATTCAGGAATTGGCATATCTGCTCGAGAACAACAGGCTATTTTTCAACGATACCATCAAGGAAACCATCGACGATCTGGAAAAGGATTGGGATTGTATCTTTGTCAGCAAATCATTCATGCTCATGGAGGAAAAATTACAGTGCAATCTGAATTAGGAAAAGGAACTACTTTTGTTATTTCCATTCCCAAATCTTGATTTTGTTAATGTTTATTGGCGTTGCTGATTGAAGGGATGAAACCGATAGTAATACTGTTCGTAGCTCTAAGCTTTAAGCCTCTTGAATATTAATAAAAAAGTATAATTTTGCTGAATCATCCTCCGATTCAGCAACGCCTGTTTATTTAGTTGATTAAACTTGAACTGAGTTCAAAATACTCATTAACTCTTTCTCGATTGATTGAGGTTGATAACCTATAGCAAAAGCTTTACTACTATCTAAAGAAGTGTCAGGAGAACGAGGTGCTGCCATTACGACATCTTTTTGTTTTCCTGGTTTAATTAAAGATGGGTCATAGTTTAAAATTTTTGCTAGTAATAAGCCAAAATTATAACGAGAAATTCTTTCTTTTCCTCCGAGATGGATAACACCATGAACTCTTTTTTCGATAGCTAATAATAATCCTTTAGCTGCGGTGGTAGCACTAGCGGGAGTACGAAATTCATCTACGAATAAATTAAGTTCTTTTCCTGCTTGTAAGCTAGTAATAAATCCTTGTAAAAAACTATTAGCCACAGGAGAAGGTAAACCAAACATTAAAGGCATTCTGCAAATAGCTGTTGCAGGATATATTTTTAAGATTTCTTGTTCGGCGGTTACTTTTTGCTCTCCGTAATAACAGATAGGAGATACAGGATCGCTTTCTTTATAAGGTGGGTTTTCCCCATCAAAAACTAAATCTGTCGAAGTAAAAGCAAGAGGAATATTTTGTTCTGCACAAAGTCGAGCAATGTTTAAAGATGCAGTAACATTTATACTGTAAGATTCTTCTGGATTTGTTTGACAAAAATTGGGTTTAGAAGCTGCTGCGGTATGAATAACTGCATCAGGTTTAATACTATTAAATAGCTGTTTTAGCTGTTCGTAATCTCTCAAGTCGATTTTAGATAAACTTGTTTGAGGTATAGTAACAGCTTGGCTAAAATAAGTACCATAAACTTGCCAATTTGATTGAGCTTGCTGACATAAATTCCAACCTAAAAATCCACTTGCACCTGTAATTAAAATCTTCATTAATTTAAAATTTAAAGTAAAAAAAATGTGCCAAATCAGCTATGAAATTGGTAATTGAGCAATGAAGTCTGCTTCAATAGATAAAGGAGTTTCTGATAAGCCCCTATTAACGAATTCAGCTAGGGATTTAGAGTTAAGTTGAGGCAAGCAATTACTAACAGAAACTTCTTGATATCGATCGCCTATTAACTGAAAAATTTTAATTTCTCTATTCTGCCAGAACCAAACTTCTTTGACTCCTAATAGTCTGTATTTTTCTAGCTCAATAATACCACCACTACTAAATACTACTTCTATTGCCAAATCAGGAATAGTTTTATCGATCGCAAAAGCATAAGAAACATCTGGTTCTTTGCCTGCTAAGGGTGGATTTTTCAGTCGAGTTGAACCCATAGGATAATAAATTAAATTGTAATGGCGACAATAAGCATTGATTAAAACAATAAAAGTTTGCCCAATATTTTCGTGATTCCTCCCTGGCGACACAATACTAATTACTCCATTAAAATAAGATACAAGATAGCCAGAATAATCTTCAGAATCGAACTTTTCGTAATCAACCCAAGTCATACCAGCTAAACTCAATGTTTGATCTGATTGCATTGCGCGATCGCTATCTATAGGCAGATTCAAATTATTAGTAAACATAGATTTAGTGGCAGGGTAATTATTGAATTGTATATTGTTAGTTTGGATGAAAATAATTATAAATTTCCTGTGCCAAACTTTCACCAATACCAGACACTTCTGTTAACTGTTTAACCGATGCTTCGCGAATGTAATCTATAGAATGAAAATGAGCTAATAATTGCTTTTGACGCTGAAAACCCAATCCTGGTATTTCTTCTAAACGCGATCGCCGATTACTTTTAAGTCTCTGCTGACGATGAAAACTTACAGCAAAACGGTGAGATTCATCCCTAACTCTGCGTAATAGTTGTACTCCTGGTTGTTCGGCTTCCGTTGATAAAGGTTCAGATTCCCCTGGTAAAAAGATTTCTTCGCGTTTTTTGGCTAAACTAACTACTTTTACGACATCTAACAGGTTCATCTCTTGTAAGACTGCTACTACCGCCGATAATTGCCCTTTTCCACCATCAATCATTACTAAGTCAGGAAAATCCCGATCTACCCCCCTTTCTAAGGAAGAATCGAGGGGGGATCGACTTTCTAAGGGGGAAGAAGTTTGATACTTGCGAAATCTACGCCCAATCACTTCCGCCATACTAGCAAAATCATCAGAATGACCAATGGTTACAGTGGGGTTTTTAATCTTATAGTGGCGGTAATGCTGCTTTGCAGGAACACCATCAATAAAAACAACTTGAGAAGCTACCGCATTAGAACCCTGAATATGGGAAATATCATAACCTTCAATGCGCTTGGGGACTTCTGGTAAATCTAAAATGGTGGCTAAATCCAATAAAGATTGGTTATTGCGATCGCTTACTTTTTGCGTTCTTTCCAATTCATATTGGGCGTTGCGTTCCACCATTTCGATCAATTCTGCTTTAGTCTGTCTTTGGGGAACAACTAAGGTAACTTTTCTTCCCTTCTGTTGAGTTAACCATTCAGTAAGTATCTCTCCTTGGGGTAGATCGTGCTGCACTACAATTTCCGTGGGAATTTCTACAGGTTCGACAGTAGTATAGTGCTGTTCTAAGACTTGCTGTAAAATAGCCCCTAAAGTCCCAGATTGAGCATCAGCAAAGAAACCCAACCTACCCACTAACTTACCCGCACGAATTTGAAATAACTGAATGCAACAGTGTTTATCATCGGCTGCTAAAGCGATCGCGTCACGGGAAATAGTATCATCAGGTAGAGATACTTTTTGATCGGCATTTAATCTCTGTAAAGCTAAAGCGCGATCGCGCAATTGGGCTGCTTTTTCAAATTCTAAATTCTCCGCAGCTTTTTCCATTTGCGAATGCAAGCTCTTTACTAATTCATCAGTACGACCCTGAAAGATCATCGCTACCTTTTGCATCATTGTATGATAATCTTCAGGACTAATTAATCCCTGACATACCCCTGGACATTTCCCCAGATCGTAGTTGAGACAGGGACGATCTTTAAACAAAGGTTTGCGCCGTTGACGCATCGGAAAAGCCCGCTTAATAATATGCATGGTGTAGCGTAGCAAGCTAGTATCTACATAAGGGCCATAATAACGATCTTTTGCTTTGTTAGCCCTTCTTTTGCGCGTAATAAAAATACGAGGATAATCATCAGACCAAGTTATGCAAACATAAGGATACTTTTTATCATCTTTCAACAGCACATTATAGTAAGGCTGATGCTTTTTAACTAAATTAGCCTCTAAAGCTAGAGCTTCCGCTTCGGTGTCAGTAACAATAAACTCAATTTCTGCTACCTGACGCACCATCATCGCAATTCTGTCACTCAGTTTTTGAGAATCCCGAAAATAAGACCGAACCCGCGATCGTAGTTTTTTCGATTTTCCAATATAAAGAATATCCCCATTACTACCCCGCATAAAGTATACTCCTGGAGATGTCGGAATTTCCTTCAGGCGAGTTTCTAGTTTTTCTGGTTGTCGTAGGAAAGGTTGGCTTGCTTGAGAGACAGTCACGTAGTTACCCAAAAAAAATGCATCTATATTTAAGGTAAAACTTTTTGGGCAAATGGGTTATTTTTGTTTTAATCTTGATTCGTTTAATTGTGGTAAAAAAGTTCTGAATCTAAAAATAAAAATTTTAGTGTTAAAAGACTTTAGGCAAATTTTCAGCGAGCTTCATAAAATATAATTTAACTTTTGTTAATGTGTCACTGGTGTTAATAAATATAAATCAAAGACATAAAGTTATGATTAAAGCCTAATTTGAGAGTAAAACCTACTTGAGTTTAGTGATATTTTTAGTTAAAGTTAATTTGATGATAAAAGATTAGTGTAAAACAAAAATAAATTGTTTAGTTAAAGAAAACTAATGTCTAAAATTAAACTTGTTGAAGCATCAAATACTAAAATCTTAGTACAACTTGAAGAGAAAACAGCAATTCATGGAGGATCGTTAACTGAGAATGGATTAGAAACATATTACAAGGCTAGTGGGTATAGAGCAGAGTATCTATAAGATTCAAACAGACCTCGAAACCGAAGAGATACTAAAATAATAAAGTTACTCCACAGCACTTGCAAGAAGCCTAGAAGCATAAATTGGTTGAATCTTCTTTAAGTAAAATGCTCTGCCAAGATAATATTAATTCTAAATTAAACGGTTAAAATAACTATTTATAAGTAGTAACGATCATGTCTAATTTTGCCCTCGTTCTTAGTCAATTGCCATTATAGTCTTTCAAACCAATCAAAATGATTCCACCGAATGTCAAACGTTTTTTGATTTCTTTTGAAGAGCATAAGTTATTCGCAGCAACTATTTTTCTTTTCTGTCTGGTTGTGTCCATAGTATTGTGTACTCTGCAACCAAAATCAACAATACAAAAAACAAAGTTTATAGCTAAAGGACAGCTTTCTTACAATAAACCTTCAGTTTTATCTGCCAGTACAAAAGAACAATTGCGGCAGCAAGATATGTTGGTTAATGTGGATTTTCTTCTCGCGTCTCCTGTTCAAAAAAAAATCCGCAACCAATTGCAATTGACAAACCATCAGCTAAAAGAAATTATCACTCGCCAACTCAAGATTAATTTTCTAGAAAATGGCAGCACTCAGATCGTTGACTTGGAATATGTCAATGCAGCTAATCCAGAGGAAGCCATCACAACTCTGAGGGTTATTATGGCAGAAATAATCGAGCAGAGTAGTTTAATTAGCACTTCCCGTAGCTATGAGATCGCATTTACTCCTATAGTATTAGAAGTGCCATCTACCAATTTAGAAGCGACTAATCGTTTTCTCCTTTTATCTACTGGTGCAGGAATTGGTTATCTCTTAGCTGTGGGGGGAATCTTTATCTGGGCTTTGTTGGACGATCGTCTGCATACATTTCAAGAGATACAAGAATTATTTTTAAATAGAGAAGTTCCCGTACTAGGTAATGTTCCTCGGATTGACGATTTTGATTTACACAGTCAAAAGCTGCCAATGATTATTGATAATAATTCTGGTTGCGCAACTTTTTATGCACAAATTTGCCATAACCTGAGCCGTAATAGCTCCTCTGCGATCAAAGTAATTCTAGTTGCTAGCATCATCGACCGAGAAGGGAAAAGTGTTACTGCTTATAATTTAGCGATCGCTTATGCTCGCGCAGGAAAACGAACTTTAGTTATTGAAACAGATTCATATTCTCTTCCCGATAGTGAATGGACACAAGCACAAGCAGATGAAAATGCTAGCCGAGAGCCACTACAATATTTCATCGAAAGCGATCGGGTAATTCGTTTTTTACCAGAGATCCCTAATTTGTATTTGGGAAACAATTCTGGTTCTTATTCTGAATTAGAAAGAGCGATTAAACATTATAGAAATTGTTTCGATCTCGTGATTATCGACACTCTTTCTTTGTCGGAGTGTCAAGATATATTATCAATGGAATCTTTAGCTGATGGTGTTGTCTTAGTCACTCAACCAGGTATTTCTCGCGGAGCGATTTTAGGAGAAACTATCGATCGGTTGATGGAAACGGAGATTCCCTTTTTAGGTGCAGTAATCAACAATACAGAAGAAACATTTTCCATAGCGTAATTGGTTGAGGTACTTATTTTCGAGAATTGGTACTAATTCCTCTCAAGCTGCTTCTAGAACAGACTTCTCACATTAATAACTAAAAAAATAAATGAGTATGATTATCATTCTGTAACGAAAACCGTTATCATTGTCATCAGGATTTATCGTTAGACTTATCTATGTTAGTTGGTAATAATCTATTTAAAAGTGCTATTGCAGCAGCAATCATAATTCTTACAGGGTGCAAAGCTCAAAATAGTAGTTTAAAAGTATTAGCAGAGGAAAAACCCCAGATAATTGGCTCTTACAGTGTTTTGTGTCATTTTCTCGACACTATTGCCCAAGATACTATTGATTTAACTTGTTTAATAGATGGTGGACAAGACCCCCATACTTATCGTCCGACTCCTTCTCAACGTAAAGCCTTAGAACAAGCACGGGTAATTTTTTATGGTGGTTATGATTTTGAACCCCAAATTATTTCTTTGGTTGAAGCTGTAGATGAAAATGTGCCGAAAATAGCAGTTCATGAAGCAGTAGTGACAGACCCCATTATGGCAGAACATCATCATGGTGAAGAAGAACACGATCGAGAAGAACATGACCATGAACATGACCATGAACATGACCATGAACATGAAGGAGAAGCAAAACAAGCCGAAGAATTAGAAGCAGACCCCCATATTTGGCATGACGTTTATAATGCGATCGCCATAATCGAATATCTACAATCTTTACTCTTACAACTTAATCCCTCTCAAGCTACTTTATATCTGGAAAATTCCGCCAAGCTAACAGAAGAATTAACACAACTGCACGTTTGGATACAAGAGCAAATTGCAACCATCCCCGAAGGACAAAGAGTTCTCGTAACTACCCACGACGCTTTAAACTACTACGTTCAAACTTATGAACTAGAAGATTATAAAACTCTTCAGGGCTTAAGTCCCGATGATTCTCCTTCCGCTTCTGATTTACGAAATTTAGTTACAGAAATTAGACAAACCCAAGTCCCGACTATTTTTGCTGAAGCCACAGCCAATAATCGTGTGATCAATAGTGTTGCTCGTGAAGCTGGAGTCAAAATTAGCGATCGCAAATTAATCGTCGATGGCTTAACAGAAGCAGGAACAGATACAGACACCTATAGCAAAATGATGATTCATAATACTTGTGCGATAGTGGATGGCTTGGGAGGGAAATGTCAAGCTCCTAGGGAGTGAGGAAGCATGATGTGATAGTGATGAAAGCTTGCAAGGGTTTGATTTTAACTAGCTAACAGCTATAAGCTTGTTCAACTAATCATTCAATTATTAAAAACAAACTATTAAAAACAAACACCGAAAGGAGACTAAGAGACATAGTCTCCTTTCTTACTATTGCCTTCTGAGATCCCGACTCCTGACTCGGTGACTTCAGTTAGTATTTCCGTTTCATAAGTCAAATCAAGTATAAACTACGTCTTATGACTTAATGTTGAAGATTTTGTGGTCTAATTACCACCAATACTGGGAGCCGATGATAGTCTTTATAGTGAAAAATGTATATAAATTTTCACATATATAAATTTTCAATAAAGATGGCATTAAATCAAAATACATTTCAAGAAGTTAGTAATAGTACAGGTATAGTTTGGTCTAGACAAAGAGGGAACGAAGCTTTTACCGTTAATTGGACAGATTTAAACAACGATGGCAACCTCGACTTGTGGGTAGGTGGTCACGGCTATAATGGCTCTTCCCTGGCTTATCCTGACGGCAAAGTTCCTTATCGCTATATCAATAATGGTGATGGCACATTCACTCTAGATAATTCTGATTTTCGTCGCGGTAGTGGAGGTGATGTTCACGGTTCAACTATTATTGATTTTGATAACGATGGCGACCAGGATGTTTTTAGTTCTGCTGGAGGTCAGTTAGGAGCAGGAGGAGGACAGCCTAATCTGTTCTTTGTTAATAACAACGGAAATTTACAAGAACAAGCAGACTCAAGAGGATTGCAATATACCATTGGTAGAGGTCGTTCTTCTCTTTGGTTTGATGGGAATGGAGATGGACTACTAGATGTTTTGCTTTCAGAAGCAACTAGACCCGATGGAGAAGGGGGAACAGCTTTTTTTCAACAAAGATCTGATGGGACTTTTTTCGATGCTTCAGAACAAGTAGGATTAGATGTAACAGAACCTTCTCGCTATGCTCAATTAGGAGACTTAAACGGTGATGGCAATGTAGATTTATTGATTCATGGTAGTTACAATTTTCCTCTCAAAGTATACAGTTTTTCAGAAGAGGATACTTGGCAGGATATCACCAACGATTTTGCTAATTTGCAAGCTGCACTAGAAGATGCTCCCGATGATACGACAAAAGATTTTGTAGACACTACTGCACCCAGAGATTCGGTGATTGGTGATTTTAATAATGATGGTTTCAACGATATTTTTGTTGTGCGATCGCGTACTGATGTTCTAGCATATAGTGTTTTTCAAGGTTCTGATAATATTATCTCCGCCGATTTGTTTTTACAAGGTGAGCCAGAATTAGGTTTTGAGTTCCAAACTGGTGGAGATGTTGCAATCGATGCGAGATTTGTCAGAACAGAAGCAACCATCAACTTATCAGAAGTGTTTATTGGTTCTTCAGGACGTAACCCCACGACTCAAGAATTAGCAGCCTTTATTGATACAGAAGGGGCTTTGAAAGAGACACCCAATATGGTCAATACCGATGCTCTTAACTTTGTCTTATCTCCTAATGACAGTAGTGTGGTGGGAATTCCCGAAAACAGAACTCAGCAAGGACTATACATCGGTTACGATCCCAGTAGTCAAACCTGGGAAATGCAGCTATCTTCCCCCAGTGACAAAGATACTCAAGTCATAGTAGATTCCACTCAAAATATCTCAAACTTAAATTCTCTTGGTTTTACAACTCCCGACAATTTTGCAGATCTTAACGGTGTTCCTGACGTGCTGTGGATCTATAATCCCAATACTGGTCGTTACGAAGATCGTTCTGCTGCTGCGGGGGTTGACAATGACACGATGGCTCAATCAGTAGTTTCAGGGGATTTTGATAACGATGGCGATTTAGACCTCTATCTTGCCAATGCCAATCCTACGTTCAATGAGCCGAATATTCTTTACGATAATCAGGGAGACGGCACTTTTGTAACTGTACCCCAAGCAGGAGGAGCAGCAGGAGAAACCGTTGGCTCTCATCACTTGGATTTTGAAGTGGGTCAAAGAATCGCTGTAGCTGATTATGACAATAATGGTTTCTTAGATATTTTTGCAGGTTCTACTACTAATGTAACTGCGGTGGGAACAACCTATTTAGGCTCTCCCTCTCAATTATTTCGCAACAATGGTAATGATAACAATTGGCTAGAAATTGACCTTAAAGGAACCGAATCCAACCGTGATGGTATTGGTGCTAGAGTCTTGGTAACTACTCCTGATGGTCAAACTCAACTACGAGAACAAAATAGCGGTATTCATCATTTTGCTCAAAATAGTCAACGAATCCATTTTGGCTTGGGTAGTAACGACCGTATCAGTAATTTAGTGATTGAATGGTCTTCTGGCACTAGACAAGAGTTTAATAATATTAGCGATCTTAACCGCGTTATCAGTATTACTGAAGAAGGTGAGGGTCTGACACCGCCCTTCGAGGGCGGACGGGGTTCTCTAGGGGCTGAATGCGATTCAGCCCACGACCCCTCTGCTTGTATGCCCCGTGATATCGACGATTCTGGAGGAAATTCCCCTGGTGTGGGTGATGATTCCTTGATGGGAACAGATCGAGGCGATCTGTTGTTTGGTAGAGGTGGTAACGATACTATTGTTGGTTTAGAAGGTTCTGATATTCTCAATGGAGACAATGGTAGCGATCGCCTCTATGGTGGGGGCAATAATGATAGTCTTAATGGTGGTAATAGTGATGATATTGTAATTGCTGGAGAAGGTCGAGATACTCTTGTGGGGGGTTCGGGAAATGATGCGCTCACAGGTCAAGGGGGTTTCGATATTTTAGAAGGCGGAGAGGGTAATGATACTCTTGTTGGTGGTAATGGTGAAGATACTATTACTGGTGGTAGTGGTACTGATATTTTACTGGAATCGGGAGATCTTAACTTTACTCTGACTGATGGTCAGTTGGTCGCCCGTGGTACTGATATTTTTAGTGAAGTAGAACAAGCTAATTTAACTGGTGGTGGTAGTAGCAACATCCTAGATGCTTCTGATGCTGGGTTGGAAGTTACTTTGTTTGGTGCTGGAGGAGCAGATATTTTGTTGGGAGGTAGTAGTGATGATGTTCTTACTGGTGGTAGTGGTGCAGATACTCTTACGGGAGGAGCAGGGAACGATCGCTTTACCTATAATAGCATAAGCGATCGCAATGATACCATAGTTGATTTTCAGCCTGGTAGCGACACCCTTAACTTCTCTGCTGCTGGTTTTGGTGGTGATTTAACTTCAAATAATTTCTTGAGTGCCGATCAGTTTACCATAGGCACATCGGCTAGGGATGAAAGCGATCGCTTTATTTACAATAGTGATGATGGTAGTCTCTTCTACGATGCTGATGGTAATGGTTCTGAAAATAAAATCTTGATTACTAGGTTAGAAAATGCTCCTACACTAAGCAACACAGATATTTTTATTGCTAGGTAATAGGCGACTAGACAATCACGCCTGAGTTGATTTTTTAATAAACGGTATACTCACGAGCAACGAGCAACTATAGTCGTTCCAATTAATTTCCTTACGTTGTTAAACACTGGTAAAAGGATGAAGGATGCCTATCACGGATACCGCTTCCGCCTTAGGACTCGGCTTCCCTTTAGGGCATAAAGGATGAAAAGTAGTACTGAGTAACTTGTGGTTTCTATTTGAAATTACTATAACTGACTCGGTGAAATCACATAGTATTTTTGTTTTATACGTAAAATCACGTACAAATTACGTGTCAACTACGTCGTATGACGTAATCTTGAAAATTTTGCCGTTTGACTACGATCAAAATTAGAAGCCAATGATAATCTTTGTACTTAAAGATATCTATCAATTTTCTAATTAAAAATGGCATTAAATCAAAATACTTTTCGAGAAGTTAGTGATAGTGCGGGAATAGTTTGGTCAAGACAACGAGGAGACGAAGCTTTTACCGTTAACTGGACAGATTTAAACAACGATGGCAATCCCGACTTGTGGGTAGGTGGTCACGGCTACAATGGTTCTTCCCAAGCTTTTCCTGATGGCAAAGTACCCTATCGCTATCTCAATAATGGTGATGGCACATTTACCTTGGATAATTCCGATTTTCGTCGCGGTAGTGGGGGTGATATTCATGCTTCAACTATTATCGATTTTGATAACGATGGCGACCAGGATGTTTTTAGTTCTGCTGGAGGTCAGTTAGGAGCAGGAGGAGGACAGCCTAATCTGTTCTTCGTTAACAACGGTGGTAACTTGCAAAACCAAGCAAATTCCCGTGGACTCGAATACACCATTGGTAGAGGTCGTTCTTCTCTCTGGTTTGATGGTAATGGGGATGGACTACTAGATGTTTTGTTCTTAAATGCCACTAGAGCCGATGGAGAGGGTGGAACAGCTTTCTTTCAGCAAAGACCTAATGGAACTTTTTTTAATGCTTCGGCTCAGGTAGGACTGGATGTAACTGAACCTTCCCGCTATGCTCAACTAGCAGACTTAAACGGTGATGGTGGTGTCGAGCTACTGATTCAAGGTACTTATAATTTTCCACTAAAAGTTTATGACATTTCTAGTAATAGTACTTGGCAGGATATCACCAGCGATTTTGACAATTTACAAGCTGCACTGGAAGATGCACCCAGCGACACCACTGAAGATTTTATAGATACTACTGCACCAAGAGATTCTGTAATTGGTGATTTTAACAATGATGGTTTTAATGATATCTTTGTCGTGCGATCGCGTACTGATGTTCTAGCATCTAATGTTTTTCAAGGCTCAGATAGTATTGTCTCCGCAGATTTACTTTTGCAAGGCGAATCCGAAATCGGTTTTAGTTTTCAGACTGGTGGTGATATTGCTGTAGATGTCTTTAACTTTGTGGGGACAGCAGCCAATCTCGATCCTTCTGAAGTGTTTATTGGTTCATCAGGACGCAATCCTAGTAATGCTGAATTAGCAGCCTTTACCGATACAGAAGGAGCTTTAAAAGAAACAGCTAATGTTGTGAATACTGATGTTCCTAATTTTGTTTTATCTCCTGATGACAACAGTACCATAGGCATCACCGAAGATAGAAGTCAAAAGGGACTATATATTGGTTACGAGCCTGGAAGCCAAACCTGGGAAGTTTTACTTTCTTCTCCTAATAATGAAAATATCCAGGTAGCAATAGATTCAACGCAAAGTATTTTTAACTTAAATTCTACTGGTTTTGATACTCCTGAAGATTTTGCCGACCTTAACGGTGTTCCTGACGTGCTTTGGATCTATAATCCCGATACTGGTCGCTACGAAGATCGTTCTGCTGCTGCGGGGGTTAACAATAACACGATGGCTCAATCTACAGTGTCAGGGGATTTTGATAACGATGGCGATTTAGACCTCTACCTTGCCAATGCCAATCCTACGTTCAATGAGCCGAATATTCTTTACGATAATCAGGGAGACGGAACTTTTGTGACCGTACCTCAAGCAGGAGGAGCAGCAGGAGAAACCGTAGGACCCCATCGCTTAGATTTTGAAGTGGGTCAAAGAATCGCTGTGGCTGATTATGACAATAATGGCTTTTTAGATATTTTTGCAGGTTCTACTACAGATCGTTCCTCTGCGGGAACAACCTATTTAGGTAGTCCTTCCCAACTATTTAGTAACAGTGGTAATGATAATAATTGGCTGATCGTCGATCTCGAAGGAACAGAATCCAATCGGGATGGTATTGGAGCCAGAGTTTTCTTAACTACTCCTGATGGTCAAACTCAACTGCGAGAACAAAATAGCGGTATTCATCATTTTGCTCAAAGTAGCCAACGAATTCATTTTGGTTTGGGTGATAATTCCTCAATTGAGAGTTTGGTAATTGAATGGCCTTCTGGTACTAGACAAGAATTTAATAATATTAGCGATCTTAATCGAGTAATTAGCATTACAGAAGATGGAGATATCGGCGAACCTGGAGGACCTGACCCCAGTGCTGGGGATGATTCTTTGACTGGTACTGATGTGGGTGATTTTTTATCTGGTGGTGATGGTAATGATACGGTGATTGGTTTAAAAGGGCCCGATACCCTCAATGGAGACAATGGCAACGATAGCCTTGATGGTGGGGGTAATAATGATAGTCTCAACGGTGGTAATGATGACGATATTTTAGAAGGTGGAGAAGGTGGAGATACCCTAGTTGGCGAAGCTGGTAACGATCTATTAGATGGTGAAGGTGGCTCTGATATTTTAGAGGGTGGAGAAGGTAACGATACCCTTAATGGTGGTAATGGAGATGATACTATTACTGGTGGTAGTGGTACTGATATTGTTACCGAATCAGGAAATGTTGACTTTACCTTAACTAACGATCGATTAGTAGCTCGTGGAACAGATACTCTGAGTGAGATTGAGCAAGTTAGCTTGACTGGTGGTGGTAGTGGTAATACCTTAAATGCTGCTAACACTAGCTTGGAAGTTACTTTATTTGGTGCTGGAGGGCCAGATATTTTGTTGGGAGGTAGTAGTGATGATGTGCTTACTGGTGGTAGTGGTGCAGACACTATAGTAGGAGGAGCAGGGAACGATCTCTTTACCTATAATAGCATAAGCGATCGCAACGATCGCATAGTTGATTTTCAATCTGGTAGCGACACCCTTAACTTCTCTGCTGCTGGTTTTGGCAGTGACTTAACTCCAGATAATTTCTTGAGTGCCGATCGGTTTACCATAGGCATATCTGCAAATGATGAAAGCGATCGTTTTATTTATAATAATGGTGATGGTCGTCTCTTCTACGATGCCGATGGTAATGGTTCAGAAAATAAAATCTTGATTACTAGGTTAGAAGATGCTCCGACAATAAGCAACACAGATATTTTCATTACTGCATAAACAAAAAATGTTTGATGTTGATTAAATTTATGGCGTTGGTGATTTGATGTATGACGTACAAAATGTTTTTGCTCGTAGCTATAAGCTATAAGCTCTAAGCTCTAAGCCTTTTTAATAATAGAAAAGACATAAATTTCAGAAATCATACCTTGATTCACCAACGCCAAATTTATTAATTTTATAGTAGGGTGGGTAATGCACTAAAGTATATGCCCTAAAGGACTTCCTTCGGTCGCCCACCCTTGTATATTGAAAGTAGTGATAGACCGCCGTATCTGTTGCATTCTTGCTTCTAATTGGTATTAAAATACTACATTGCCATGGTGCGAGTTAAACTTGCTTATCCTAAAATTTCTGACAGCAAAAACTGTCCCCTAGAAAAGTGTCTGGTTTTTAAAAAATATGACGGAACAAATCTTCATTGGATTTGGGAAGTTGAACTAGGATGGTATGGTTTTGGCACTCGTCGTAATAGATACGATCTAGATGAAATGGGTATTGCAGAGTTTAATGCTGCTCATCTAGGTTTAGAAGAAGCTCCTAAAATCTTTCTGAGGGATTTTGCTCGTCCCCTAGAAACAATCTTTCGCAAACATCAAAAATATCAATCTCCTGAAATTACTGTATTTACAGAGTTTTTTGGGGTTAATTCATTTGCAGGGATGCACAAACAAGACGATCCTAAAGAACTAGTTCTCTTTGATGTAGAAACAGATCGCGGTATTGTTATTCCAGAGCAATTTACAGAAGATTTTAGTCACTTAAAAATTGCCCAAGTAATTTATCGCGGTAAACTCACTGGTAAGTTTATCGATGATGTTCGTCAAGGAAAATATGATGTAGGCGAGGGTGTGGTGTGTAAAGGTGTAAGTAAAACTAATAATTTGTGGATGGTGAAGATTAAAACCTATGCCTACAGGTCAAAATTAAAACAAGCTTTTCAAGACGATTGGGAAGCTTATTGGGAATAATCCGTTCACAAAATCATAAGTAGTTACTGATATTTACAGATAATGCTCTGGATAATCCCGTTGCCGTGATTTGTCCAAACGAGCTAATAATATAATCGCGCTCTTAGCTCCAAAAGCTTTATATCCATCCTAATATGATAGCTTTTGCGTAACATCAGTAATTAAGAGTTCCTACAAGCCTATCAATAATTATGTTTTTCAGACCGATTGATGACGACATCAAGCTCAGTTTATCCATACCGCAGTATGCAATAGAGCTATTTGAACTAACAGATAACAATAGAACTTTTCTTAAGCAATGGCTACCTTGGTTAGATGGAATCAAAGAGCCTTTGGACACTAAAAAGTTTTTAGAGCGTCAATTACTTAGATTTCAACGATTAGAAGCATTACACACCACTATCTTTTATCAAAATCAAATTGCAGGAGTACTGGGATATAACCAAATAGATCGAGCCAATAATATAGGTCATATAGGCTACTGGCTAGGGCAAGAATATAATGGTAAAGGTATTATGACTAAAAGCGTTCGGGACTTAATAGAAGTAGGGTTTAACTATTATTGTATTGAGCGAATTGATATTAGATGTGCTGTAGAAAATAGTCGTAGTCGTGCTATTCCCGAACGATTAAGCTTTAGAAAAGAGGGCATTATTCGACAAGCTGAAAAACTTTCAGACAAATATGTAGACCATGTGGTTTACGGCTTACTTAAAAATGAATACACATCAAATACTGGCATAATAACCAACTAATATTGTATAAATAAGGGAAAATTAGCAATTTCAATAGGCTTAGAGAAAAGAACAATAAACTCTTATCCCTTCTCACGCATTGCCAAGTCTGTGTTACCTATAGTTAGTTAGACAAAATTTTAATTGCATATTTTTTCTGACTCCAGATGATAAATTGAGAATAAGTATTTGAGCATAATTATTTACACACTCATAATTGACGAGTGAACCTGCTGAGGTTTCCTCAGCCAAGGAACGCACGACTCTTGACTCTTGCCTCTTGCCTCTTGCCTATTTCCACGCTCGTAATCTATTTTGCACGGGTACTTAATAAGCGCAAAACTACCTTTCCTTGGGAGCAATAATGGAATCATCCACCGTAAAAATAACTTCTGCGCCAGTCAATCATTTTCTTACCAAAAAAGACTTACGCGAGGTTCTTCAATACACTAATCGCGTGGGTGTAGCAGTGAAAGTGGCTCGTTATATAGCAGAGAATATCGATTCTCTAATTACTCAGATAACAGCATATCAAATACTCAAGATCGAGCCTCAAGTTCTATATATGTGCCTTAAAGCAATAGAGTTAGATTCAATTGCTGACAACGAAGAGTCTTTAGAAAACCTTGAGGATGAACTAATATTAAAACTTAATTCTCAAGAGCGACAATACCTCATCCAAGGAATTGTTGCGCTTAAAAACAACATTAGTTTAGATAAAGAAGCAACAGAGAAGCTTGGTTACTACTATGACCGATTGCTCGATCTCATTCAAAAATGCCATTTAAAAGAAACAACAGCTTAAAAGCCTTAGCAATTGTCAGATGCGATGAATATATTCGGATAGGTGAAAAGGCTTGTCAAGAGAATTCTAAACTGGCTAGTAGGTGGGAAAAAACTCATGTCTCTTTGGGATTGATTTCCGTATTTTTTTCCATTGTTAGTACGCTGCTTGCTTTTTACCATCAACCTCTATTGGTTGCGGTGATGACTTTCTTGGCAGCATTATCAACAGGAAGCCTTACTTTTTTCAACCCTACTAAACGAGAAATCAGAAGAAAAACTGCGGAAAGCAACTTTCTTGGTTTTGTCAACCGCATTAAAGATTTCAAAATTGCCATTGAATATTCGCAGCTCTCAGATTTGGAAATATTGAATCGACTCGATGAAATTAATAGCGAACTAGAAAGATTGACTAAGGAATTACTGTTATCAATCGATTAATGCATTCTTACTACTTCATCTAATTGTTTTAATCCCATTTCTGATTCCTCGTTTCTTCTTTTTTAACCAGCTATAAGCTTAAAGCTCGCTTGCAAGTTAAAGCTTATAGCTAATAGCCTATAGCTTACAGCTAATCGCGAGCGCGATTTTAATTACCCTAACCATCCAGATAAATTGTGTTTCTGGGTATCGGATAGGTTCTTTATTTGCACTACTTCGTAACCACTGGGTTTAGGTTGTGCCAAAGTAGCATTAACCGTAATTAATTCGTCTTGATGAAAAATAGAGACAACAATGGTATCATTCTCTTTGTAGTCTTTTAAGCGATCGCTAATATTTTGAGCAGTTACCCTAATACCGTCAATAGCTAGTACTTCATCTCCTGGGTCGATACCTGCAATAGCTGCGGGAGAATCTACTTCCACAAATTTAATTACTTCCTTGCCATTTTCTGATTGTATCTTGGCACCAAAATAAGGTACTGGCTCAGATTCTTTGATGGATTTTACTTTTAAGCCGAAGGGTGCAAAATATTTATCGAAAGGTATTTCTTCGGTGGTGTTTAAATAACGATAGAAGAAATCAGTTAAATCTGTCTCTGCGACTTCTGCAATAGTCTGTTTTAAATCTTCGGGAGTAAAACCAATTTCGTCTTTGCCATAACGATGCCATAACAGACGCATCACATCATCTAGGGATTTTTGATTGTGATGTTTCTCTCGAATAATTAAATCTAGTAACAGAGAAACCCATTGCCCTTTTAGGTAATAGGATATCTGATTATTATCGCTATTTGCCTCCCGACGATACAGTTTTATCCAAGCATCAAAACTAGACTCTCCTAGAGGTTGTACGTTACGCCCAGGAATAGTTAAATAACGAGTGAGATCTTTGCTGAGATTTTTTAAAAACTGCTTGCGATTATAAATACCAGCCCGTAAAGGAATTAAGATATCGTAATAACTCGTCGCACCCTCACAAAACCACAATGAAGTAGTGTAATTTTCTTGTTCGTAATCAAAAGTTTCTAACGCTTTAGGGCGAATCCGCTTGACATTCCAAAGATGGAAAAATTCATGCGCCACCAATTGCATAAATCGGTTATACTTATCGCGATCGCGAAATCCTAAACGGGGATAGTTTAAAGTACAACAATCTTTGTGTTCTAAGCCACCGTAACCACTACCAGATAGGTGCAATAAGAATAAATATTTATCATAGGGTAAACCGCCAAAAATCTTGGCTTCGACTTCGATGACTTTTTGCGTATCTTGTATTAGCTGTTCGGGTTTTAAATTACCTTCTCCCCACACTACATACTGATGGGGTTTTCCTAGAGCCTCAAAATCATATACTTGCTGTATCCCTACTTCCACAGGAGTATCTACTAAGGTATCAAAATCTGCTGCGACAAAAGTATTTGGCTTTCCCTCCACAGGATTTAGAGTAGTGCTAATTTGCCAATCTGTACTGGGAGGTAAAATTGCCACTGTAATCGGTTGTTGCTGCAAACCAGGGATAAACATAAACAATGCAGCACCATTAAAATAACCATGAGTACGATCTAGATGATTGGTGCGTACAGTCAAATCGTTAGCAAATACACGATACTTTACCGTAATGGTTTCAGAATTTCCTGTAAATATCTTCCAATGATTTTTACCAACCTTGTTGCTTTTTAAAGACTGTCGAGCATTGCTATCTTGCGCGGTAAAATCTTGAACGTGCCGAGCATATTCTCTCACTAAATAAGAACCAGGAGTCCAGACAGGCATTTTCAACTCTAAGACATCCTGCTGCCAATTGGCAACTTGTAACGTCACTTCAAACAAATGGGAAGCAGGTTGCGACATTCCCACTCGATAAAACATAGTTACGGTATCTGCATCTTGAGTTAATTTCTTGCTTACGGTAGCCTGTGTCATGCTATCCCCTTTGAACCATTTTGTTAGATCCTAGAGTAACGCGGTTTCGCCCTTTTTTACTAATCAATCATTGAGAGCCACTCTGAAAACTTTTGGCAACACAATCTGATAAGGAGTTGCTGAATTGAGGTATCTCAATAATCTTGAATTACACATTCTAGACACAAGGCATTTTGCCCTAGAGGAAGATTTGGAGTTAATTGCTAATTACATTCGCCATTTTGCTAGTTCCAAGAACCTGTGAAAACGTATCTCACTTCATCCTTATTCCTGACTCCTCATTCCTTAAATGCCCTCTCTTTGCTAAGATTTTTAATAGGCTTAATATCAGGAGAACATAAAAAATGCTGACACTCAAAATAGTTGTGAATATTATTGTATTTTTCTTTGTTGGTTTATTTATCTTTGGTTTTCTATCTAGCGATCCTTCTCGTAACCCTGGTCGCCAAGATCTAGAATAATCAAACCAAATATCATACCGATTGTAGAGTAGGGGGTGAGACTACCCCCTATTTTTTTGTTTACAATAGTCGATGGTGTAATCTAAATAGTCCAGATCGCATTACTAAAATTTGATTCAATTCAATTATGGAAAAAAATCCTGCCTTATCTCAAGAGCCACGATACGAACCTGCCATTGTCATCCCACTAAAGCAGGAATCTTCTTTAATAGATTGGTTAAAATCCCACAATCGCTTAATTCCTAGAGAGCCAGCAGAGCAAGAAAATCGGGATGCAGCCCAAGATGATGTCAGCGAACTCTTAAGTGATGATTATGAAGAGGAAGACGATTTTGATGATGATGATGATGATTAAATGTAGTCGTTGCTTCAAATTCGATTATTTGTTAAATCTGAATTTGTTTGTGCCACAATAAACACGAATCTTTTATCTTAATAAGCCTATCGTGGATACTAAATCGATCTTGACCATTAAACCGATCGATCTTTCTGGCACAAGTCTGATAATTGCCTTGGCTTGTGTCTTGACTGTGACAGCTATTATTTTTGATGGGGTGATACAGGGATGGCATAATTTGGCGACAACCCTGACTTTACCCCTATTAATTGGTGCTTTAATTAGTAGTGTTTTGGGTTATGTGGTCATACCTATTTTACAGCGACTCAAAACAGGACAGGTAGTTCAAGAAGATGGCCCTCAAACCCATCTCAAAAAAGCAGGAACTCCTACCATGGGGGGTATTTTTTTTATTCCTGTAGCAGTAGCCATCGCTTTAATAATAACTAAATTTTCGCCTAATGCGATCGCTGTTTGTTTGGTAACCCTGAGCTATGGTTTTATTGGTTGGATTGATGATTGGCAAGTATTACGCCAACAATCGAATAAAGGTATTTCCCCACGAATGAAGCTTACTTGGCAAATAGCTGTGGCAATTCTATTTTGTGTTTGGTTATGGGGGCAAAAATTTCCTGAAATTACTCAAATTGCTTTACCAGGAGGAATTACTTTATCTCTGGGTTTGCTATTTTTACCCCTAGCAGGATTTGTCTTGACAGCAGAGACTAATGCCACAAATCTTACCGATGGGGTGGATGGTTTAGCAGCAGGAACAAGTGCGATCGCTTTTTTGGGCTTAGGTATCATTATTGCCAGTACTCACCCAGAATTGACTGCTTTCTGCGCTGCTATGAGTGGCTGCTGTTGGGGCTTTTTAGTTCATAATCACAACCCTGCCAGGGTTTTTATGGGGGATACAGGCTCTCTTGCTTTGGGAGGTGCGCTAGCAGCAGTAGGCTTACTTAGCGGTAATCTGTGGGCATTGTTTATTGTCAGTGGTATTTTCTTTATCGAGTCTCTATCGGTAATTGCCCAAGTTAGCTACTACAAAGCCACAAAAGGAGCAGATGGCAAAGGAAAACGGTTATTTAAGATGGCACCCATTCATCACCATTTTGAGCTTAGTGGCTGGAAAGAAACCCAGGTTGTGGGAATGTTTTATTTAGTGAATATAGTTCTTGTAGTATTGGCTTATTTCTTCCGCTAATAATGTTCTATTACAAAACCGCTAAAACAATAATTCTCTATTTAACAGACTACAAATAGTATCAAACCTCAATCTTAGTCATCGTTGAGAGGACTCGATAAAAGGATGAGGGCTGAAAAGTAGTACTAAGTAACTTATGTTTTCTATTGGGAATTACTATAAATTCAACCAAATAATAATTTTTGCGATCGCCTTCAAAAAAACAGTGTTGATTGCTACTAAAAATGCGATGATAGAAATCCCTGAGAAAATCCCGCGATCGCATAGATGGTATTACGCGCTAAAATAAATAGTAACTTGTGATTGTCGCAATCGAAAAACCATCGAGAAAGTTCTGCTTGAAATACATTTTATAGGAAAAAATGGTACAAACACCGGTTTCCCCAGAAAAAAAAGCCAAAAAACCGTCAAAATTAGAAGGAATCAAAGAACGTAGCAATTTTTTACGAGAACCATTAGCTACGGAATTAGCCCAGGATACGACCCATTTTAGCGAAGAAGCAATACAAATTCTCAAATTTCATGGGTCTTATCAACAGGACAACCGCGATAATCGCGTCAAGGGTCAAGAAAAAGACTATGGTATGATGTTGCGGACTCGTTCTCCTGGGGGATTTGTTCCCTCACAGTTGTATTTAACTTTAGATCGACTTTCTGAAGAATACGGCAACCATACCCTGAGAATTACTACTCGTCAAGGTATGCAGCTTCACGGCATTTTGAAAAAGAATCTGCAAGAAACAATTTCTGCCTTGATTAAAAATATGGGTTCTACCCTTGGTGCTTGTGGAGATTTAAACCGCAATGTTATGGCACCTCCTGCACCCTATAAAGATAAGCCTGAGTATCAGTATGCTTGGGAATATGCGGAGAAGATAGCAGATTTATTAACCCCCCAAACAGGAGCTTATTATGAAATTTGGCTGGATGGGGAAAAAGCCATTAGTGGTTCAGAAGCCCCAGAAGTAAAAGCAGCCAGACAGCGTAACGATAACGGTACAATTTTCCAAGACAGTGTAGAGCCAATTTACGGCACTCACTATATGCCTCGTAAATTCAAGATTTCTGTTACCGTACCAGGTGATAACTCCATCGATGTTTATACCCACGATATCAGTTTAGTAGTTATCACTGACGAATCAGGAGAACTAGAAGGGTTTAACGTACTCGCTGGAGGCGGTTTAGGACGTACCCATAATAAAGAAGAAACTTTTGCACGGATGTCCGATGAAATTGGTTTTGTGGCAAAAGATGATATTTATGACTTAGTTAAAGCGATCGTGGCTACTCAGAGAGATTATGGCGATCGCGTTAGCCGTCGTCATGCCAGAATGAAGTATCTTATTAATGACTGGGGTGTAAAAAAATTTAAAGCCCAAGTGGAAGAATATTTTGGCAAGAAAATAGCGAAATATCGTAAATTACCCCAGTGGCAATATAAAGATTTTCTCGGCTGGCACGAACAAGGAGACGGCAAACTCTTTTTCGGTATCTCCGTGGAAAATGGACGGATTAAAGACGAGGGAAAATTTCAATTAAAAACCGCCCTTAAAGAAATTGTGTCTCAGTTTGAGATTCCCATGCGGTTAACTGCTAATCACAACGTCATTCTCTATGAAATCGATCCTGCTAATAAAGAAGCAATCGAAAACATTTTAGTCGAACGGGGTATTGAAACCAATCCCGATGCCATTGACACCCTAACTCGCTACTCAATGGCTTGCCCCGCAATGCCTACCTGTGGATTAGCTATAACCGAGTCAGAGAGGGCATTACCAAAAATAAGCGATCGCATTCGTCAATTATTGATTACACTAGGAATGCCAGACGAATACTTTGTGATTCGGATGACTGGCTGTCCTAATGGTTGCGCTCGCCCTTATATGGCAGAATTAGGCTTTGTTGGTAGTGCGCCTGGCAAATATCAAATATGGCTAGGAGGAACGCCCGATCAGACAGAGTTAGCGCAACCCTACGAGCAAAAAATGCCTATAGATGAACTAGAAAGCTTCTTTGAGCCTATTTTCGTCTATTTCAAACGCGATCGCAAAGCTAAAGAAAGCTTTGGTGTTTTCTGCAATCGTGTCGGCTTTGATGCTATTCGTAAATTTTCCGCAGATTACAAACTAGGTAGCTATATGGAAGAAACTACTCCCAAACGCAAATTCCGCAAAAATCAAAAGCGTGTCAGTGTACCTGATGAATTATTCCCTCGCTTAAAAGAAGCAGCCCAAACCGAGGGTAGACCAATGAATCAGATTATCGCGGAAGCTTTAAATGATTACTTCACTAAGAAAACAGAAGCTTAGTAACTTTTAACTTTTTAGTAATAATATTAATCCTGCGTTTTAATCGACGTGGGATTTTTTTTTAGGGCGGGGCGATGCCCCACTCTAATTATGACAATTGTCCAAGAAAAGAATTTTTGATTTTAGTTGAGTTTTTTGTAATATAGAACTTTATATAGAGTATAAAAGTTCTACTTATGTTAGATAGTCTTGATGCTGTTCCTTGGGAAGATTTAGAACACGCCTATGGTTCGGCTAGTGATGTTCCCGATCTTTTGCGTCGATTGCTCGATCCCAATTCGAAAGAACGCTCTCGTGTTTTAGACGAACTATACGGTAATGTCTTTCACCAAGGCACGCGGTATCCAGCAACGCCTTATGTTGTACCTTTTTTAATCGAAATGTGTGCCAGTCCATCAGTTTCTAATCGCAGCGATCTACTCGGCTTTTGGGGAAGCTTAATTACTGGATATTTTAGTATTCAAGAACGCCCTTGTTGGGGAGACGGGGAAAAAATTCATGAATATGGTGAGATTTACAAAATAGAAGAAGAAAATACTTATGGTGAGGCGTTGCATCAAATTTATCGAGAATCGCTGAAAGGAAAAGAGTTACTGGTCAATCTTTTAAACGATAATGACTCTAGTATCAGAGCAGGTGCAGCATGGGTACTTGCCTGTTTGCCCACTATAGCAGAATCAACCGTGCCAAAACTAGAAGCGCAACTAGACCGAGAAATATCTGGTGGGGTACGTGCTGGGATTGCTTTTGCTCTGGGAGAGCTTAGTGCATCTACTCAATTACTTAAAATACTAGATCGAGAACAATTTTCCGCAGCTAAATGTATGGCGGTTTGTCAACTCGCACGCATCAATCCTCAAGAGAGTTTAATCGAACCGCTGTTGGAATTTGTCAGTCAACCCATTAGTGGATATCAGGATGTTTTTGGTGCTGGTGGTAAGTCTACAGATGATGCAGCTTTTTCTATTTCTTATTTACCCCGTCAGATTCAACAAAAAGCGATTCCCGCAATTTGCCAGCGTCTTAGACAAGCACGCTCTCTTGATACCATGCCATTGGTTCGCACTCTTTTATCTGCAACATTTGAGGAGCGTAACGAACCATTAACCGAACTTACAGATTTACAAAATCTTGTTTTGAGTCAGATGTTAATGACGGATGAACTTTGGTCAATTGGTAATTTGTTCTGGACTTTTCGCGCCTACGGATTATCGTCAATGAAAGAAGAATGCGCCAAGCTTGTCGGCATTGAAATCACACAAGATGATGCTTTAAAAGAACTTCGTTCGGCACTTGCTTATGCTGAGATTGGTTTTTTAGAAAAAGCACGAGAAGGCATTCTGAAAGCTCTGGAAATCGATTCTGCTGTTTTTGAGCGAGTACCGACACCAGAAGAATATTGGTTATTTTACGCCAAAGCATTTGCCGAGTCCGATCCCAAGCAAGCAATTGAAGCTTTCCGACGTGCAGTTTTAATTAATCCAGAGGTAGTAAATCGAGTATCTCCAACTTGGCATTTAGCAGATTTACTCAGAAAAAATAACTTTTAGCTGCTCTTTTTTTCAAGTAAAAATTAATTCAGGCTTATTTTTTATAATTGATAATCTCATAACAACTAACCATTAATCTTTAGATTCCAACATCGCTACTTCTTCTACTAAAGATGCGGTTTGAGAAATTACGTCATTGGTTTCTGTTGCTTCTGGTCGAAACAAATTCATGATACCCTTATCATAGTTAGATGCGATCGCTAAAAATGCTCCTGCTAATACATAAATCGGTACTGGTAAGATAAATCCTCTGAACCATAAAAAAGTTTTCGCCAAAATAAACAATACTACAACACTAAATAACCAAGATTTCATATTTCTTTATCCGATTTATTTTGGAATAGGATTACAAATTTCAATTAAAGTTCCTTCTTGCGCTCTGACATAAGCTACAGTTTGTCCCCAAGGTTTTTCTGTCGGTTCAGATACGGAAATTGCACCAGCTTCTATGGCTTTTTGATATGCTGCATTCACATCATCAGAGACAAAAGCCAACTCATAGCCAAAAGGATTACCCTTTGCCGATACCTTCTCATATTTTCCCTGCAAATTCATTTCACCCAATTGATGAGAAGCAAAAGCCAATACAGTATCTCCTGTTTCTAGTTCTCCATAATCAATATTTCCTTGTTGTTCGTAGATAAATCTGGTTTCAAAACCAAAGGCACTTTTATAAAAATTGATTACCTGTGGGACATCTTCAACATAGATAACTATGTATCCAAGTTTCATAATTTAACTCCATAAAAATAAACAAAACTGCAACACTAAATAACCCAGATTTAATATTTTCAGTAATCAATTAGAAGCCAGGGTGTAGGAATAAAAATACTTGCTCATCCTTCATAATTCATAATTCATCCCTCATCCTTTAAAAGCCAGGGTGTAGAAAATAAAAATACTTGCTACTGGCTACTTAATAAACCTCATCTTTATAGAATCACCATCCCCAACTACCAGCCTCACCCTTAAATGGGCCTACAATATCCGAAGTAACCCAACCGCCGTAAAACTCTCCTGGCTGTGGTTGTACTAACTCATCATCCACATAGCAAGCGTCCATCATAGCAGGATAAAACGCCACATAATCTTTAATATCCGCAAAATCAGGTGTGGGATTACTATAAAACCAACCCGCATTATTAGCCTGTTTATCACCTACTATGACGCTGTAATAGCTTGCAACTCCTTTCCATTCACAAAAAGACCTTCCAGAAATTGTAGCTTGTAAATACTGCATCTGAATATCTTCTGGAGGAAGGTAATATACAGGGGGATGACTGGTTTCTAGTACTCGATAAGCGCGATTAGTATCTGCTAGAGTAACACCATTAAAAATGATTTTGACCTGTTTTTGCGATCGCTCTAAACGAGGAGGACGGGGATAATCCCACACTGATTCTTGATCTGGTTGGGGTTTAATAGGTTGAGGGCGCATAACTTAATTTTGGTGATGTTATAGTCAATAATCTAGTATAAAATAAGTCTTTTATCATTAGTCTTAAAATAGTCCGATCGACTTGATCGATTAATATTTTTAAATTTTAAAAACTTAGGAAGAAATAAATTTAGTAAAGTCAGCAAATGTTTAACTAACTTCTCAAATTGAAAATATTTAATTCAAAAATACTTAATCAATAATATTACAGCATTATAAGTAAGCAATTAACACAGAGAATTTAAAAAACAATGAAAAAAAATTCTAATAAAAACTTAAAACAAGGCTTAGGTTTTTTTACAGCAGCAATAGACGCTACCTTAATCTATAATTTCAGTCAAGATATATCTGATATTAAACTCTTTATATTAAGAATTTTACTCACTATTTTTATTAGCGCAGGTATCTGGTTAATTATTTGTTATGTTATAGATCGTCTTGATAGTACTACTTGATATAAATTTTGAAAAAATAAAAGCTGATATATATTTGTCAGTTGGGTTATAAAATGCGATCGCAGATTTTATGATAGAAAGCGGTCGCTTTTTTAAAATTAAAATTCAACAAATTACCTATTTGCGATAAATTTCTCTACGATGACCAACTTTGATTATTTCTATAGTCAAAATTGAAGATTGAATATTATAAATAACTCGGTAATCTCCAACGCGAATACGATAAATGGACTCACTCCCCATCAGTTTTTTACTTCCTGAAGGATGAGGATTAGTTGCTAGCTTTTCTACTACTTGTAAAATTCTGATAATAATTTGCTTATCTAACTTCTTAAGCTCTTTTTTAGCTGATTTTTTCCATTCAATTTTATAAGATGCCATCTTGTTTTAACTCAGCAAGTAAATCTTCATGGCTAGTAGTTGGCTCGTCTCTTCTTTCAGCGACTACCGCTAAATCTTCCATATCTTCTGAGTTGTTTGTAAACTTATCAATCAATAAAGGAATATTAAATTCTATTTCAACACCAAAAAACTTTATTTTTAAAGTCTTGCTAATTTGAATTAATCCATCATACAGCTTTAATTTGCTATCTTCTTCCAATGAATCAACTAAAACATACTCAACAGGTTTTTGAGAATTAGCTAAAGAGTTATGTTCGTACTGAGCAATTGTCAGGTTAGCTAGACGTAATTGTGATTTAAGATGTTCGATATTTGCAATCAGTTGTTGAGTTGCAATGTTATAAGTATCAAAGTTAACATTTTCTTGTGCAACAATTGGCAAAGCAAAATAACCAACTAATGCTTGCTTTAATTCTTCAATATCTATCTGTGATTCATCAACATCGATTGTCATATATGTAATATCATCTCTATCAATTAAGTTGAGGTTACATTCAATATTTTGATCGAATAAAAATTTACCAAAGTAAGATAGATATTGTTTACAGATATCTCTAAGATGCTTAGGAAAGTTAAACTTTAAAGAAACTGTTTCAGACAATAAAATTTTATCTATGATTTGTGAGTTTAGTTCTTCAAATGTTTGTTGATATACTAAATCAGTTTTTTTGTTGTAATGTTCTAGAACTTCTTTTATAGTTTTAGATTTCCAGTATTGATCGATAGACAACAAAAAGTGAAGATAGACATTGTCATCATCATCATAAGTACAATAAGCTTTAGTTCTTCTGTCCGATAATTTTTCAAACTGCTGCTTAAATATTGAATAAAAATATTTTATATTCCATTGTCTTGATTTAATATCTCCAGAAAATGTCAAAGAAAAATCATTATCATTTCTTTTTTTTATAATTAAAGAATTAAAATGATAATTTTGATTACGTTTTTCTGTAAAGAAAATCAATGCTATTAGTTTGTTTGGTATAGCATTTAATCTTATATGTTCAAAATCGAGAACTGTAATTTTTTGATTTCCGACTTCTGCATAAACACAACCTTCTTCTAAGGTATCCCAAGTTTTAATTTTCTTTTTGTTTATAATGACTTGTGGTTTGCTATCAATGTATTCAATTTCAATCAATTGATGTGCCTCTATTTTTATTGTCAATAGAAATATTTTTATATTTTACCTAAAACTGATTGAATATCGCGCAAAGTCGTTTACCCAGCTTCGTGTTCTGGGCAAACGACTTTGCGCGAGACAAAAAAAATCCCCCTAAAAAAAGGAGGATTAAACATTAATTAAGCAGCCACCAACTCCTTCTTCTCGCTAGCCGATAACTCATTCAAAACCGCACTAACATTAGTCTTCGCATCACCCAACAACATCAAAGTATTATCGTTATAAAACAAAGGATTATCCACACCTGCATAACCAATACCAAGACTGCGCTTCATAACCACCACATTTTGAGCATTCCAGACTTCCATAACTGGCATACCTGCAATGGGGCTATCAGGATCGTCTAATGCGCTAGGATTAACAGTATCATTAGCTCCTACTACCAACACCACATCAGTATTAGATAAATCGTCGTTAATTTCATCCATCTCTAACACGATGTCGTAGGGTACATTAGCCTCTGCAAGTAATACATTCATGTGACCAGGCATTCTTCCCGCTACAGGGTGAATCCCGAAACGTACCTCTTTACCACGCTTACGAAGGATTTTAGTCACGTCAGAAACCATGTGCTGTGCTTGAGCCACTGCCATACCGTAACCAGGTACGATGACTACAGACTTCGCATCATTTAGTAACTCCACAGTTTCTTCCACCGTAGTTGTAGTAGCTTCGCCGTAGGATTTTTTCTCACCACTAGCAGCTTTTTTACTACTACCTTCACCAAAACCACCTAAGATAACGCTGATGAAAGAGCGATTCATCGCAGCACACATAATGTAGCTGAGGATTGCGCCACTACTTCCTACTAACGCACCAGTGATAATCAGTACATCATTAGAAAGCATAAAACCAGCAGCAGCAGCAGCCCAACCAGAATAGCTGTTCAGCATAGATATTACCACAGGCATATCTGCACCACCGATCGCCATTACTAAATGCACCCCTAACACACAAGCAATACCTGTCATGATAAGCAAGGGTTGTAAGCCATTCTCTACTGTCATGAATTGCCAGCCGAAGACAAAGGTAGCAACTAACATACTGATATTGAGCAAATGACGCGCAGGAAGCATCAAAGGCTTACTACCAATCATCGCACTCAACTTACCAAAAGCAATAATTGAACCTGTAAAGGTAACAGCACCGATAAAGATACCGATGTAGATTTCGATTTCGTGGATGGTGGCTTCTGCACCAACTAAACCCGATTCGGGCTGTAAATAGTTAGCAAAACCAACTAATACCGCAGCTAAACCCACAAAACTATGCAAAATTGCCACTAATTCGGGCATAGAAGTCATGGCGACTCTCGCAGCTAAGATTGAGCCGATAATGGCACCAGGAACGATCGCAGCTACTAAAGTAGTGTATCCTGTAACTTGGGTACTCAATGCTGTGGCAACAAAGGCAATTGCCATTCCTGCAATACCAAACATATTACCGCGACGGGCTGTTTCCTGGTTTGATAATCCTCCCAGGCTAAGGATAAATAAAGCACTAGCAGCTATATAGGCTACTGTTAAGAGATTATTGGACATAGATTTGAAACGATGAATTATGAATTATGAGGGATGAATATACGAGCAGGTAGCAGGTGGCTGGTAGCTCTTTGTGTGTCTTCTTTTAGGTTATCGTTCGTGATTTAGTAATATTTAATAACTAACAAAGAACACATCCTACAGCGAAGCGTCCTACCTGCCACGAGCTAAGAGCAGAAAGCTATTTTTGGAACATCTTTAACATCCGTTGCGTTACCAAAAAACCACCAGAAATATTAATAGTTCCCACAAGAATCGCGATCGCGCCTAAAATAACAGTAGGTGAGGTAAGATCGCTCGATATTTGCAACATTCCCCCTAAGATGATGATTCCGCTAATGGCATTGGTAACGCTCATTAATGGTGTATGTAGTGCGGGGCTGACATTCCAGATAACTTGCCAACCCACAAAGCAAGCGAGTACAAAAACAGTGAAGTGAGATAGGAAAGATTCGGGCGCACCCACACCAATACCAACTAATGCACCAACTGCTAAAAGTATCCAAGCTAAACCACTATTAGAGGATTTTTTCTCTTCGACAACAGCAGTAGCTACCGCAGCTTTTTTCGGTGGAGGAGTAGGAGAAGGATTTTCAATTTTTGGTGGAGGCCATGTTATCTTACCTTCATGTAAGACTAGCGCACCTCTAACTACTTGATCTTCGTAGTCTACTTTATAATCTTCTGCACCACCCATATCTTTGAGTAAATGCCAGAGATTTGTACCATAGAGTTGACTAGACTGGGCTGCCATACGGGAAGGTAAGTCAGTTAAACCAATTACAGTAATACCTTTATAATTATAAATCTCATTAGGTTTAGTAACTTCGCAGTTACCACCTTGTTCGGCTGCTAAATCCACAATGACAGAACCTTCTTTCATCGATTCCACCATATCAGTCAAGATTAACTTGGGTGCGGGTCTTCCTGGAATCAAAGCGGTAGTAATAATAATATCAATTTCTTTAGCTTGTTCTCTAAACAATGCCATTTCCGCATCGATAAATTCTTTACTCATTATCTTGGCGTAACCACCAGCACCAGTACCATCTTCGGCAAATTCTAATTCGAGGAATTCTGCACCGAGGCTTTCTACTTGTTCTTTTACCACAGGGCGAGTATCAAAAGCCCGCACTACTGCGCCTAAGCTTTTAGCAGCACCAATAGCAGCCAACCCAGCTACCCCAGCACCTATTACCATTACTTTAGCGGGGGGTACTTTACCTGCTGCGGTGATTTGCCCAGTAAAGAAACGCCCAAAGTTGTTAGCAGCCTCAATTACAGAGCGATATCCTGCAATATTCGCCATTGAGGATAACGCATCCATTTTTTGCGCGCGACTAATACGGGGAATCGCATCCATCGCTAATACTGTAGCGTTACGAGAAGCCAATTTATTTAATAATTCTTCGTTTTGCGCAGGCCAAATAAAGCTAATAATAGTTTTACCGACTGGTAAATTTTCTAATTCTTCTCCTTGGGGCGCACGCACTTTAAGAATTATATTAGCCTGTTCCCATAAACTGCGGGCATCAGTAATAATGTTACATCCAACTTTTTCATAAGCTTCATCTGAAAAATTGGCGGATTCTCCTGCTCCAGACTGAATTAAGATTTCAAAACCTAATTTTTGCAGCTTTTTAACTGTTTCTGGGGTTGCTGCAACACGGGCTTCATTTTCATATATTTCTTTAGGAACACCAATTTTATTGGATGGATAGTGCGGTTGATTGGATTCCGCTTCTTTTGTAATGGTTGCTGTCATGTATTCTCCCTATATGACTACAAAAACTAGAAATCGCCTTACCAGGATATCTCAACTATCTAATGACAAACACAGTTGCAGTAATCACAATTATCTGAGGTTTTTCCTAATAGATCGCGATTTGTTACTGTAATGTCATATATGCGTTGCTGGTGAAGGCGATTTTTAGTCAGTTTATTTCTTATGCAATACTAGTGCCATCTTTCTATGGTGTTAATATTCTTCAGGTTATTTTAGGTATTGTTGAATGTCAGGGTATTTTATGGTTAGTGATGCTAGAATTTGCACAATGTCACAAAATATACAGTATTAAAGTCTTTACAGTATTAGAGTAAATAATTTAATACAAAGAATTGGGAACCAATATTCTTGGGAAAGTAGTCTTGTGGAAGTAAAGGCCCAGAATGAGCACTGACATTAAAAGACTTCTGCTAATACTGGCAATAAGATTGTAGTATTTATACTTAATTTATACGACAAATTCGCTTCAGTTTTTTGCAACAGAACCTTTGAGATTGCCTATTCTAAACATTTCAGCTAATTCATATGTCTAAGATAAGTCAATTTTAGACAAAATAAAGCAATAATAGAGAAGCCAAAGCAAATCACTTCTTGATAAATTCTGAATTAGCGGTATTTGCAATCAAAAAATGATTTAAGTCTATGTCTATAGTTTCGCTATAAAACCATCGGAGATTGCTTAACAAAACGTCCAAAAGCGTGGAGTTAAATCGATTCGTTTAAGGGATATGCACTTGAAAAAATTCAAGATGGTGTTTATTGGGGGACTGATAATAACTCTACTTTAATAACCACTGCTGAATCAAACGACGTAGCTATTAGCAAGTAGGGAGTTTAGAAATTTCCTACGCAGATACACAACGCCAAAAATAGAAAACTATAGTATGGAGAATTTACTATGAACAAATTAAAAGGAAAAATTGCCTACATTGCTGGAGGAGCAGGAAACGTAGGCGAGGGAATTGTTAGAGCTTTTCTTCAAGAAGGCGCGACAGTAATTACCTCTTCTCGTAAAGCCGATCAACTCGAACAGCTTCGAGATTTGTTAAAAGATACTTCAACAGAGAAACTGGTGACAATGACGGCGGATTTGGGAGATCTTGCCAGTGCAGAAAAGTTGCGGGATAAAATTTTAGATAAATATGACCGCCTTGATGCAGTAGTAGCTTCTCTTGGTGGTACTTGGGATAGAAATGTACCCATGACAGAAGTATCAATGGAAGAATGGCAAAAGTTCCTCTTTACCAATCTCACTACTCATTTTGTAACGGCTAAAACCTTCTTACCAGTTTTGGCTCAAACTGAAGGTAGTAGCTATACCTTTCTCGGTGGTGGTGCAGCGAATACTCCCATTCCTAACTATAGTCTCGTTGGCATACCTGCTGCTGCTCAATTAATGATGGCAAAAGTGATCATGCAGGAGATGGCAGATAGTGGAGTACGAATTAATCAGGCGATCGCAAATGGCTTCGTTAATACTCGCGCATCTCAAGATAAAGCACAACCTAGTTGGTTAACTGCTGATGAGATTGGCAAATATATTGCTTGGCTAGCATCAGACGAGGGTAAAGTGGCTAACGGCACTGTTCCCATATTGCAGAAAGAAATCAATCCCTTTTCTTAAGTCGATCGTGACTGCCCAGGTAAAAAAATGAGTTCAGTAGAAAACAGAAGTATGACCAGCTAAAGGGTTCTGTTGCAAACAGTTTTAACCGACAGAAAAACTCTGTAAATAACTAAATTTTTAGGCAGCAATCCCAACCAGAGAGTGAATAAAATTTGGTTCTGTTGCCCAAAACCGAAGCTAATTTGTAGTATAAAACCTATGTGGAAGCTTTCTAAGCATTAGCCAGTCTTTTAAGTATTAGTCTCACAAAATAAAAGTTTAGCTTGGTATTTGCATGGTCAAGAGTTCTTTTAACAGCGCGATTATACAAGAGTCGGAAACCTCCGCAGATCTCGCGCTCAAAATTCTTGACCAAACTTTTGCATCTTTCCATCCAAGAGTTACTTCTTTCAATTACTGGTGTTAGATCTGGCTCGTTTTTTCTTGAGCAACAAAGGTTCAACTAAAAAATAGCGATCTCGAAATGTTCGGCAATTTGCGATCGCCATACTTCCAGAATACAGTCCTTGCAATTCTTTAAGACTTACGCACCCAAAATTTTAAAAAGTCCGTATTTCCTTATTTTCCGTTCCCTCAAACCTCGATTTTTCGTTTCACTGCGTAACTTCTATTCTTCTACTTTGAGAAGTAAAGCTTTGAGGTAGGTAATTTAACTAGCTAATTTCCAAAAATAAAGTTACCCGTAATACGGGTAACTGTAGGCTTGTTATGAAGGAATAAAATTGCAACCAGAACTTCTTTGTAGAAGTCTTTATGGTCATAAGTAAAATTTTCCCAGTAGAAGAAAACTTTACTATACATTCTATTATATCTATTTTTCTTGGATTTTGTATAGATTTTTATCTATATCTCGTATAGATAGTGTTTCTTCTACTCATATCTGTCCAATTATACTATATCCCAGGCTTTTATAATTAAATCTTTTAACCAACGCCGTTGTACAATATCTAAAATGCGGTCATCCTGTAAAATTTCAGCTTGTAAATCTTCTAGAGATTGCCCTTGTTGACGAGCAATCTTGACTACTCCTGCAATTGCAACTGCAATAATTTCTTCTGTAATTGACTTTTTCCCTAAAGCTGAAATTGCTTCTGGATTATCTGGGATGGGATAATTCATCTTAAACTGGCTCTTACTCTAAAATTAACAATGTTTATCTTCTGCTGCATGAATATTGGTAGATTAAGATCAAAGGACTTGACATTAATATCAGTTAAGTCAGTAGACTTAAACTTGATTTCCACAAATATCGATTTTTCTTAAGGTTATATTAATAATTCCCAATGCAAGAGATTTTCTATCTAGAAGTTCCTACTCCCCACATCAATCGAGTTCGTGACTGGTTACAGCAAACATGGCAACCCACTACCACTAAAGTAGTAACTCCTGACGGTATTCGCTTACAATTTACACCACAGCATAGTGGTGAACTATCAATTTTTGTTTGGCAATTACAACGTACAACATACCTTAAGATATTTTTGTGGGATTCTTGTGAAGAAAAAAATACTCTACCGAAAAATACAATTTCTCAAATTAAAAATCGATTAGTTGCCGATATTCGCCAAGCATTTCCTCCTAACTATCCCGTACCTCCAAAAATAGAGCTATCTCAACAATCAATATTTGAAGCTTTAGTAGCGGAGTATCCTCAGACAGTTAAATATTTCCAAAAATTTCCTAACGGAGAATACGATCTGAATCGGGTTTATTGGTGGGAACAAAGATGGCGCGAAAGTGTTAACAACCCGCAGCAACCCAAAAAGGTTATTTTTAGCAATCAGGAAAAACAAAGTATTACCCCAGATTACGATTTAATTTATATTGGTGGTGCATTGGGAGTAATACACGCTGCGGTAATGGCACAAAAAGGTTATCGTGTTTTATTGTTAGAAAGATTACCTTTTGGCAGAATGAATCGAGAATGGAATATTTCTCGTGATGAATTTCAAAGTTTAATCAACTTAGGTTTGTTTACCCCTAAAGAATTTGAAAATGTTATTGCAGCAGAATACGTAGATGGCTTTAATAAGTTTTTTGATGCTTACAATCCCGAACACCTCAAAGCAAAAGTTTTACACACTCCTGAAGTATTAAATATTGCCATTGATGCCGAAAAACTACTTGAATTTTGCGGAGATAAACTATTATCGGCTGGAGGGGAAATTTGGGACGAAACCGAATTTATCAAAGCTGATATTGCCCACAACGGAGTTAGCTTGGAATTAACTCATCTACCTACAAAAGAGCATAAACAAGCCACAGGAAGACTATTATTGGATGCAATGGGTACAGCGTCTCCTATAGCTTGGCAATTGAACGGAAAACGAGCCTTTGATAGCGTATGTCCCACCGTAGGCGCAGTTATCGAAAGCGGGATTGCACCCGAAGTATGGGATGAACAATACGGGGATGTCTTGAACTCCCACGGTGATATCTCTAGAGGAAGACAGCTAATATGGGAATTGTTTCCCGCAGGTAATGGAGAATTAACTTTTTATCTCTTCCACTACCATCAAGTCCATCCTGACAACCCTGGTTCACTATTAGAGATGTACGAAGACTTTTTTACTATAGTGCCAGAATACCGTCGTTGTAATATGGATGAGTTAGTTTGGAAAAAAGCTACCTTCGGTTATATACCAGGACATTTTAGCACCAGTAGTAGCGATCGCAATGTAGCTTACGATCGCATACTAGCTATTGGGGATGCAGCTTCCTTACAATCTCCCCTTATTTTTACTGGTTTTGGCTCATTAGTACGCAACTTAGATCGTCTCACTACTCTACTGGATACAGCTTTAAAACACGATCTTTTAACCTCCGAACATCTCAGTCAAATTCGTGCTTATCAAAGTAATATTTCGGTTACTTGGCTCTTTTCTAAAGGAATGATGGTACCTACCCATCAAGTACTACCGCCTCAGCGTGTTAACTCAATGTTAAATACCTTCTTCGGTTTATTGGAAGAACAACCCCCCGAAGTTGCCAACACCTTTATTAAAGATCGTACAAACTGGTGGATGTTTACCAGACTTGCATTAGTTGCTGCGAGAAAAAACCCCACTTTACTATGGTGGATCTGGCAAATGGCAGGTAGCAGGGATTTATTGCAGTGGTTAGGCTCTTATTGGGCATTTACTTTAGATTCTGCCCGTAAATCACTATTTATTAGTTGGTTTCCTGCTTGGCTTAAAGATTCTCAATCTTGGCTAGAAGAAAAATATCCCAGTTTATGGTTAAAGTTGCTCAGCTTTAGTTATCAGTTGCAATATTCAGCAGGAAGGAAATAAAGGCAGTTGCTTTTTCCGGTTGAGGCATTATTCTAGATTGTCAATCAAAGACAAGGTGGAGCTATTTAACCTGAGTTCGGGATCAGCTGAACTCCTTGTTAGGCAGTTAACTAGTTAACTTAAAAATTCCTTTTTCTAGTTAAATTTTTAATCGATCCGCTCTCGAAATCTTTGAGGGGCTTATAGCTTATAGCTTATAGCTTATAGCTACCCTAACCGTTTAATTTTCTTAACCCGAACTGACGTTATTTAGTCGCAGATAAAATGGGTTTTAGCAATTCAACACCAGCTTAGCCAAGAATAAAGTGGCTTGCTGCCAGTTATCAAAATATTCAGGCATACAGGTTTGGCAATCAATATAAGTTACTGCCCAAAGGCGATCGCTTTTTTGCTCAATGCGCCCTAAGAAGTGAAAATTGCGATCGCGATTCGACAGCGACAGATCGTAAATATGACTGGCAATTCTGGTAAAAGTAATTGTCCCCAATTCAAAATTGAGAAGATGTGGAGGATTTGCTGTTGCTGGTAGGTTCACTGTAATTGTAATTCTGAGCGAGTATGGTTGCGCTGGTAGCGGAAACTGAACTTGTATCGCATTTATATTGAAGGTAAGTAATGCATTCCCTTGAGAGCGAAATTCGTAATCTGCGTTTTATTTCTCTAACTGGATAGGTTTTAATTATAGCAATACCAGTAGAGGTTAAGACATTTTCTGTTTTCTATTATCTTGAAAGTCAATTTCATAAATGTTCTAACCCATTGATGTGCTGCTATAAGTATTTTTCTCAAAACAAAAACACTCAAGCTAAAACTACCGAGAGACTTCCTCTTTAAATTAGTTTAATCTGGAGTTTTACTGTTGGGTATTTCAGCAAATTAACTCCCTCATTTCTATTTAAGGAAATATCAGTTTTTTAGTTGAGTGTTAGTGTTTTTATTTAACGAGACAGATCTTAAATCAAACAGATTTTTTATTCTCCTTAATCGAATGTGAACAAACCTGTGGTTTCTGTCAGGGAAGTCTTTTGAACTTCAATTACTAATTTAACACTTTCTTTTCCAAGACCTAGAAAATGATACATAAGTTTACTTAAAATCTCAATTTTGAAAGCAAATTTTTGAACACCAATCTCTAAGATGTTTGGTCGATAGGCTAGCTCTTAATCTTGAGATATATCTTCTGTCTGATGAACTCTTAACTTACGGCGAATTGGTAGACGTGAATCCAAATTTACACCAGAGAAAATACAAAATTCTCGAATATCCACAGCAGCATCTAAAGCCCATGGAACTCGCTCCTGTGTATACTCGATTAAGAGATTCGTTGTTTAAGCTCATCAAAAATTTTATCTATAAAAGGGAATCATAAAATACGGTTGGCAAAGCACCAAATACGAAAAAGCTACCAACAAACTGAATGACTCCTTTAGGATTAGGATGAATAGCGACCCAACTATGGGGAAAAGGTTGAAAACGAAAGTATTTTTCTGTCTTTTTCAAGATAATCATTTTAAATACAATTTAATTACTTATTGATCCCAATTCTTGCGCACTGGATAGATAGTACATTATTTTTTCTTAAAAAAAAACTAAAACTATTGTTGATACTAACTCAGTGACATCAAGACTTTGAGCTTCCAAACATTCGTCTCTTGTTAATAGATGAAAAATGGTATTAGTTAACAATCACGTTTGTCTCAATCCAGGTTTTTTCTTTAGTAAGGCGAGTGCCATAATTTGACTTATAAACACTCGCTTTTCAAGCAATCAAAAAATGCGATTTATCGGCTTGATTAAGCTTTTAGCTTGACTGTATTTGCTCTTGTCTAGCATCAACTCTTTTTAATAAGACTTTGAGTATTTGACGTTGCTCATCAGCATTAAATTTGCTTATTTGTTGAACAAAAGGATCGCTGCTGATGCTACTAAGCAAGCTAGGGTTCTTTTCAATGGCATCTAATATTACTTGTCTAGGGGGAAGAACGGCAAAAACATCTGCTTCTAGAGTCACTTCGGAGCCTCCATTTGCCAGTGGTAAGCTATAGGAAAGCTGATCGAAATCACCCATATCTGGGGGTTCTATATCGCCTTGAGGTAAGAAAGTGCCTCGCTGTTGAGCAGAAAGCAATAGTGTTCTCATATTATCTCCATCAGTAAATGAAGCAGATGGTATTGACAATGTGACATAGCCACGAATTTCTGTGTCTCTGCCAACGACAACCTCTTCTTCTCGAACATCTGGTAGCAGTAAAAATAAACCTGTATCTAATGCTGGAAGATTAACTTCATAACTTCGTAAAAATTCTGACTCGCCTATTAATACTGGTATTGGTGCTAGTGGATTATTGTCACCATTGACATCCCAAAAAGCAGCAAAAGAACTAGAATCAAAACTGGGTGTTAAAGCTGTAAAAGTCAGTCGTATTTCTAGATTGCTAAAACTAGGATTGGCGATTGTCAAAAAGTAACCCTGAATAACAGTACGATTGGGGGATTGATCACGGGTGATTATAGGCTTAACTAAAAGTTCGTAAGTGGAAACATTAATTGTTTCAGCCATTGTTCGATCTCCTTTTAAGAGGTTTATTTGATTAATTTCCTATTAACCTCTCAGAGTCAAACACGAAGGCTACGCAAAATTTTGGCTTTTTGTAATATTTCTTAAACTATTAACTACTAACTACTACCCAAATCAATAAGATTAGGTTGAAAATTATATGGATAAGAGCGTGATTCAAAAAATTAAGCATGATTTTGATCGCATTGCTTTATACGAACAACCAAAATGGAATCACAACAATCACTATCATCAATTCTTACTCAAACAATTACCATCCCACTGCGAAAATGTTCTCGATATTGGCTGTGGAACAGGAGAATTTTCTCGTCTTTTAGCTAAACAGACTCAAAAGGTGGTTGTGATCGATTTATCACCCAAAACAATTGAAATTGCACTTGCAAATTCCCAAGAGTATAAAAACATAAATTTTCAGATTGCTAACATTTTAAATTATGAATTTCCTAGAGAGTATTTTGATGCAATTGTTTCTATTGCAACCCTTCATCATGTCCCAGAACCAGAATTACTAGCTAATTTGAAAGCTAGTTTAAAACCTGGGGGAACTCTTGCGATTTTGGACTTACTCAAGCACGAAAATCTACAAGATAGCTCAAGCGATATTATTGCTGTTCCGCTAAACTGGATATTTTCATTGACAAAAAATGGTCGCATTAAGCAGTCTCCTGAAGCGATCAAAGCAATGAAAGAGCATCTGCATACGGATGAGTATTTGACTTTATCTCAAGTCAAACAAATTTATACAAGTTATTTCAAGGGCGCGAAAATTACCAAACATTTGTTCTGGCGATATTCAGTTATTTGGCAAAAAACTTCACTTTGATGATGCAGCAGTGTCGCACCGCTATTACCTAACCCAACCATTGTCTATTTAATTAAATCCGCTTATATCAATTGGAAGAAAGAATGCAACAGATGAATTGTAGGGTGGGCGACGCAAAGCTAGTACTTTAGTGCATTGCCCACCCTCCCTTTAGAGCTAATTTATGTGTAGCAAACATTTATCAGATTGAGATTACTTAATATCTAGACATATCTAAAAGCATTATCCCAAACATAATCGATGACCTTCATTGCTAACTCTAAAGGTAATACTTGTAAATAGTTATGCTCATCTTGTTTGAGTAAATAAACCTCTGTTGTTTCTGGGTTATCCTCTGAATTTATATTGATTTTACCTCGGATTTCTTCCATATTTTTAATAGTCTCATTTATATCAAAATTGATTTTCTTACCGATTCTTTCTTCCATCCATAACTCAATACTACTGTCTAATTGTTCTGAATTCAGTAATGTATTGCTAGTTAATAAATGATAGTATACTAAAATAATCTCTTTGCATTCCTCTTCTTCTGCTGCATCAATGAGATACTGAAATACTCCTACATTATTTGCTATATTCCGAAAAAAGAGAGTTTCGGTAATATTTTTTTGAAATTTGATTTGCTTACTTTTATAGCGAGTATATTGTTTAAAAGCAAATCCGCCCAAGGTAACCAATAAAGAAAGTGTCGTTACGAGTAAAGGGGTTATTTCTCTAACTTCTTCTTCTTTTACTGGTATGACTGAAGTGGGGATATCTCCTAGAAATACATAAAAAAATACAGCAGCAATTAATAACAGTTGTGGTAAAACTCTGAATATTAAAGAAATACTTGCACCAATAGCTGGAATCCCAAAAAGTAACCTATCTTTCCAGTTCATACTCATTTGCACATTAGGAAAAATAAATTCAATATCTAGTTTAGATAAATTTTTGTAGAGATAAATATAAACAGATCCAGGCTTGAAATCGAGTTTTTCTTGAGGAGTAGGCTTATTTCTAAAATGTTTTTCTTCTTTAAACTTAATTAGCAAAACAACTCGTTCAAAAATATCGACTCTTTTTTCTTGGGTTCGCCAAAATTTTTTAATTTTAATATTTTTGTAAATATCTCCCTGACAGTAACAAAGCATTTCCTCAAAGTCAGTAAAATCTACTTCTGTTTTTAAATCAAATAAAGAATCATCTGTTAATGCCCTTCTTAAAACTCCTTTAGACAATGGATAATAGTTAGCTTTTTGCAGAATAGTAGTAAAATCTTGGATGAGATTTTCTGTCATACTTTTTTGGCTGGCTAAATCATATTGAGTGGCAACTTCCCCACTGCGATCGGGATTAAAAAGAGTATAATTATGCTTAATATTTTCTAGGTAGCTATGAAATTTAAAATGATAATAAGCAGCTAAAATTTGACAAAACTCTTCAAATTGCTTTTTTTCTTTAACAGTTAATTTATTCTCGGATAAACAAAGAGCGATTAAAGCTTGTCGAGTATGAGGGATAAATGCTTCTCGATTTTGATAAACAGCCATAACAGAAATTTTTAGATAATTTTACCAAGTATTGTTACCAAGTATTTAGAGAAGAGGAACTTAGCTCGTGGAGCAAGGGTCATTAAATTTAGATAACCTTTTATAGAAGAAAAAACAGATGAAAGATCCTTCTTCATTGGAGCGTACTCCGTCTCTATTTGCTGGATTAACTGTACTATCTCTTTCCTTGGTTGCTAGTTCTTTCATTTTCGCCAAGGCAATTAGTGAATTCAAACAAGCCAATGATGTTCTTGTAGTAACTGGCTCTGCCAAACGACCCATTAAGTCAGACTACATCATTTTACGTCTCTCTGTATCTAGCCAAGAAGCAACCGCTAAAACTGCTTACCAAAACCTGGAACGTCAGATAGAGTTAGTACAAGACTATTTGGCAGAAAAACAAGTGCCTGATGATGCCATCACTTTGAGTGCCATCCGAACTAATGCGCTCCCAGAGGTGACTGCCAATGGACGTGAGACTGGTCAAATATTAGCCTATCGTTTGAGTCAAACCATAGAAATTCGCTCAGATGAGGTAGAGCAATATGCAGAACTATCTCAGCAATCGACCGAACTAATCAACGAAGGAATTAACTTGGTTTCTGAACCCCCTGAATATCTTTACACCCAACTAAATAAACTACGAGTCGAGATGGTAGCCGAAGCAACCAAAGATGCCAAAGCCAGGGCTGAAGCGATCGCCAGTAGCGCGGAAAATCAGGTCGGTGCGGTACGAAGTGCCAAGACGGGGGTATTTCAAATTACGTCTCGCAACTCAACGGATGTGAGCAATTATGGCATTTATGACACATCTTCTTTAGAGAAAGATATTACCGCAGTTGTGTCGGTTCAGTTTGGCATGAATTAAACTCATCTAGACAAATCCCTAGGATTTTCTTGTCATCGGGACAAAACGAACGGGAATAGTTTTTTTCTTGATTATTGTCTCTTCTGTTTTAGTCAGCACAACTATGTCTTGATGCCATGTACCCACAGGAATCACCATTTTTCCCTTAATTGCTAGCTGTTCGATTAAGGCGTGAGGAATGTTTTCTGGAGCAGCAGTGACGATAATTGCATCGTAAGGAGCGTGTTCTGTCCAGCCTTGATAGCCATCACCAGTTTTTACTTCAATGTTTTCGTAACCCAGTTGATTGAGGGTTCGATTCGCTCTTTCCGCCAGTTGGGGGATAATCTCGATGGAATAGACTTGTTTAGCTATCTCTCCTAGTATTGCTGCTTGATACCCACAGCCAGTTCCAATTTCTAACACCTTATCATTAGAATCAATCTCGGCAGCTTGGGTCATGTAAGCCACGATGTAAGGTTGCGAGATAGTTTGATGATGACCGATGGTTAATGGGCGATCGCTGTAGGCTAAATCTCTGCAACATGAATCAACAAATTGATGACGAGGTACTTGAGACATAGCTGCTAAAACTCGTTCATCTTTAATCTCGCGATCGCGTATTTGATATTCTACCATTTGCCTACGCTGCAACTCAAATTGCTCTGTGGTAGTTTGATGCAGATCTGGTACAAACTGGGAATTCATTTTTTTATCCTTCATTAATTTATCTCTATCTTTAAGCTAGAGAGCAAAAATGAAGAATCAATGAAGAAATAAATTTTATTTCGTTGCACAGGGGAGGTGGGAAGCAGAAAGAAAAAAACATCAGTATTACTCTCCCATATTTCTCATCTTGCCCACTACACAGTTCAAGAAGTCAGAAGTCAGAAGTCAGAAGTCAGAAGTGTTTTTAACGGGACTTAAACAATTTTGACGTTAAAAATAAGGTAGAATGCTTTAGTTAAGAGACTTGAGCATTATTATTTAAAGCGATCGCAATCATGAGAGAAACTACTCCCGCAGCCATGCCTCCCTGC